>NZ_JAVAYA010000039.1:0-29753 GCF_041954855.1 Agrobacterium sp. LR_9 | reverse complement strand
GGCAATAGTCAGGCGGACCTTCGGCTTCTGATCTCATGTTCGATATTTCGAGCAGATCACGTGATCGGGCATTGACATGGACCTCAATCATAGACATTTTATATCCACGATTCGGAGATGCAACATGAAACTGAGCGAAGGCGTTGAGCAGGCCATCCACTGCACGGCATTTCTGGCAGGCCTGTCGCAAGACGGCGTGCTGTCAGCGGCAGCACTGGCCGAACACCACGGCGTGTCAACGAGCTATCTTCTAAAGCATCTGCAGGCGCTGTCCGGTGCCGGGATTGTCGCGACGACGCCGGGACCGAAGGGCGGCTATCGGCTGGCGAAAGCGCCGAAGGACATCAGCCTCCTCGACATCGTCCTCGCGGTCGAAGGACCGGCACCCGCCTTCCGGTGCGCCGAAATCCGGCAGCGAGGCCCCAACCCTCTGCCGCAGCGCTACTTCACAAAACCCTGCCAGATCAACGCCGCGATGCTGAAGGCTGAAAAGGCCTATCGCGCAGAACTCGCCAAGGTGTCCGTCGCGGACCTTCTGGCGGACCTTGGTGCAGCCGACGACGGTGGTATCGCCGCTCGGGGATGCGCCTTCCTTGAACTCCACGAACGCAAGACGGGCAATCGAGCCTCGTCATAGGAGAAAGCACCATGACCAAGATGAAGAAGGTCGTCGTCATCGGCGGCACGGGCCTGATCGGCTCGAAGGCAGTGAAGCTGCTGCAGGACGCCGGCCACGAGGCCGTCGTCGCCAGCTCCCGCAACGGCATCAACGCCTATACGGGAGAAGGACTGGAAGAAGCCCTCGCAGGAGCGGACGCCGTCATCGACGTGTCGAACATGATGTCCTTCGACAAGGCTGTCATTACCGACTTCTTCGCGACGTCGAGCCGCAACCTGACGAGCGCGGAGCAGGCCGCGGGTGTGCGCCATCACGTCGTCCTGTCGATCGTCAATGCCGATCAGCTCGCGGCCAATCCTTACATGGCAGGTAAGCTGGCTCAGGAGGAGGCCGTCGCTACCTCGGGCCAGGCCTTCACGATCGTTCGGGCGACACAATTCCATGAATTCACGGAGACGCTGGTGGACGCGTACTCGGCCGACGGCGCGGTGAAAGTGCCAGATATCGACTTTCAGCCGATCGCAGCCGATGACGTCGCCGCCGCTCTGGTGGAGGCCGCGCTGGGAGGCCCGAAGAACGGAACAGTCGACCTTGCTGGACCCGAGCGCGCACCGTTCGAATCCTTCATCCGGACCTATCTCGATGCAAAGGGCGACGCCCGGCCGGTGAGCGCCGACGCCTCCGTCGACTACTTTGGCGCTCCCGTCGTCACGGGCTCGTTGGTGCCCAGCGGCAACTACATCAAGGGCAAGATCACGCTCGCCGGATGGCTTAACACCTAAACCACCGAACATCAGGAGAAAAATCATGAAAGCATTTCTCTATGCCGCCGCCGCACTGGCAGCCTCGTTGGCCGCTGCCCAGGCGCATGACGTCACCAAGCCTGCGCTGGCCTACGATACGAAGGACGCCAAGGTGACACTGGTCTATGAGCATCCTCTTCCAGACGTACCAGGAAAGAGCATCAAGGCCGCACTGGTCGAGTACGGCCCCGGCGGTTATAGCGCCGCACACACCCACGCAAAATCCGCGCTGATCTACGCAACCATCCTTGAAGGCTCAGTCTTGAGCGCGGTGAACGGCGGCGAAGCGAAAACCTTTACTGTGGGCCAGAGCTTCACGGAACTTCCCGGTGACCTTCACGACGTCTCCGCCAATGCCAGCAAGACAGAGCCGGCGAAACTGCTCGCCGTCTTCGTCGTCGACACCGACGAAACCGTCCTGACGACGCCGCGCAAGCCGTAGCGCTAGCTACCAGACCTACCTCCTCAACTACTGCACAAGCAACGACGGTTTACCCGGCGAACGGAGAACCGTGTCCAGAAGAAAGGAAAACAACATGTCCCGCATAAACTGGTCAGAAGTCGCTCCCGAGGGCGCCAAGGCGCTTCTCGGTATCCATCACTACGTCACGAAGAGCACGAACCTTCCGGAAGAACTGATTCATCTCGTATTCCTGCGCGTTTCGCAAATCAATGGCTGCGCCCACTGCATCGACAAGCACAGCCGCGATCTGCGCAAGACGATGTCAGTGGACAAGATCACCCTGCTGCCGGTCTGGGACGAGGTGCCTCATCTGTTCAACGAACAGGAACGTGCCGCTCTCGCCTGGGCCGAGGAGGTGACCAACGTCAGCCAGACCCACGCCTCGGACGAGGCTTATGCCGCGGCCGCGTCAGCCTTCGAACCGAAGGATCTTGTCGATCTGACGATCACGATCGCGACGATGAACGCCTTCAACCGCTTGGGCGCGCCGTTCCGGCTTCCGGTGGCGGCCAAGGCCTGATCAGCGTCCGGTCATCGCTCGACGAGCACCCTGCCGGTCCGGACAGGTCGACAGGGTGTTCCGCTCACAGAGGCAATCCCAGCAACCGCGTCGCGATCTCCCAGAGGCGGACCGCGTTGTCCTCATCAACGGCGTATCTCGCCACGCCTTTGAAGGGCCCAGGTCCCCGCTCGTCAACGACCGAGGCCTCCTGGCAATCGTCGAAATATCTACCGGAAATGCCTTCGACGAGCGGCGAACCCGCCAGCAGCACCGACGTGGCTGCCCCCTGCTCTATTGTCTTGCGCAAATGCTCGGGGGTTCGCAGGCCTCCGGTGTGCTTCTGAAGCCCCGTGGCAATCGCTCCGGGATTGAGCGCGTTGGACGTTATCCCGTCGCTGGCCCAGTTCTTGGTGATCCCAACGGACAGCAGGATGCAGGCTGTCTTCGATTGCCCATAAGCAAGCAGCGGATCGTATGGAATGAAGCGGAAGTCCGGATCGTCCCAGAACACGGGCGCGAACAGGTTGCCAGTCGAGGCGACGGAAACGATACGGGCACCATTTGCCTTGGCTAGATGCCGTCGCAGCGCTAGCGTGAGTGCGAAATGCCCCAAATAGTTCGTCGCGAACTGCATCTCCCGTCCTTCCGCAGTCCGCTGGATTTCCGGAATGGCCATGACGCCCGCATTGTTGACGAGGACATGCGGGGGCTCGTTCCAACTCTCCGCAAATTCCTGCACGGAAGACAGATCCGCGAGGTCGAGGCGGCGAACGCGCAGTTGAGCCTCGGGCATGCTCTTTTTCAGCTCAGCGACTGCCTTCTCGGCCTCGTCCGGACGCCGAGCTGCAATGGTCACGGCCGCGCCTGCGGCGGCAAGAGCTCTGCTCGTCTCCAGCCCGATGCCAGCTGCTCCTCCGGTTACGATGACGTTCCGGCCGGCAAGGTCGACGCCTTCCAGAACGTTGGCGGCCGTAGATGAAAAGCCGAACGGTATAGGTAAAGTCATGGTCGTACTCCTTCAGTAATCGACTTGTCCCGAAGATAAGCACGTGGCATTCATGAACTAGATGACTGAGACTACACGCAATGATGAGTTAATTCGTACAGTCGGCTTGCTCCCTCCTGGCGAGCTAGCGGCCTTCCTTGCCGTCGCCGAGCACGGAGGTTTTCGCGCTGCGTCCCGAGTTCTGGGCCAGACGGCGTCGGCGTTGAGCCACGCAGTCGCCGGACTGGAGAGACGTCTCAAAGTGAAGCTCTTCCACCGTTCGACGAGGAACGTCTCGCTGACGGAGCCTGGGCGGAGACTTGCGGAGCGGCTCATGCCGGCGCTCAGCGAAATCGGAATGGCGGTCGAGGAGCTTCACGACCAAGCCGCCTCGCCGTCCGGGCTCGTACGGATCAACTGCGACGCCAACGCCGCCGAGCAGGTGCTAATGCCGCTGTTGACGCGCTTCGTGAAGCTGCAGCCGGCAATGCGCTTCGAAATCCGGTCCGAAGGGCGACTGGTCGATATCGCCGAAGGAGGTTTCGACTGCGGCATCCGCGCGGCGGAACTCGTCCCCGGCGAGATGGTCGCAATCCCGATCGGTCCAGACCAGCAGCACATCGTGGTGGCATCGCCCGCCTATCTCGACAATGCGCCGCTTCTCGAAAGTCCGTCGGATCTCTCGCTTCACCAGTGCATCCAGCTCCGCATGGC
Organism: Agrobacterium sp. LR_9; assembly: GCF_041954855.1. Lineage (NCBI taxonomy): Bacteria > Pseudomonadati > Pseudomonadota > Alphaproteobacteria > Hyphomicrobiales > Rhizobiaceae > Agrobacterium > Agrobacterium sp. LR_9. The sequence goes on along the minus strand of NZ_JAVAYA010000039.1, from coordinate 25,667 downwards.
GGGCGGGTCGATTTATCGCTGGGAGTTTCAGCGCCGGGGCGAGGATGTCGTCGTGGCGACGACCGGCAACCTCGTGGTCGACCAGTCCCGACTTCTTCTGGCCGCGGCTCTGGACGACTGCGGCCTCGCCTATGTCACTCGATGGATGGCCGAGGAAGCACTTGCGGACGGGAGACTCCGGCAGGCGTTAGCCGAGTGGACGCCGCCCTATCCTGGCCTCTGCCTTTACTATCCCAGACACCGCCATATCGGAGCGGGGATGCGGGCCTTTCTGGACTTTTTGAGGGCCAATCGATCGATCTAAGCTCTTGAAGGGATATGAACCAGCGACCCTGGTAATCAATTTTCCCCGAGTGGGAGAGTGTATTAACACAGCAATTCGTTGGAACGATTTGAACAAGATCGACCAGTCTCTTAATCCCATGGCGACCGCTAGCATCATTGATCTGAGCGTCGTGCGGAGATTAAGCACTATAACGTCCGCATAGTTGCGGAGATTAAGCTTGCTATTCTCCGCATTCGGAGCGTACTATGAATTATGGTGTATATCTGGCAATCCTCTCAATGGCCGAAGTTCCACTGGAAGCTCGAGCGCTTGGCGTCGAAAGTGTCAGCCGTACGCCTTGATCAAGGGCGCCTCATCGGCCGCGTCGAGAGCCTCGGGTTTCGTATACGGGAGGCAACGTTCCTGCAGGCGCTGACGGACGACGTTGTCAAATCGTCGGCGATCGAAGGGGAGCGTCTGGATGAACAGCAGGTCCGATCATCGTTAGCCCGACGGCTTGGTATCAACATAGATGGCTTCGTGACCCCGAACAGGTCTGTTGAAGGTATTGTCCATATCACTCTCGACGCCACGATCAATTGCTCACACTCACTGACGGCAGAGCGGCTATTTCAATGGCATGCAGCGCTGTTTCCGACCGGACGAAACGAATGGGGCCACAAGCTGCGTGTCGGAAATTGGCGTGACGACTCAGGCGGTCGTATGGAAATCGTGTCAGGCGCATTCGGATACGAGAAAGTTCACTATGTCGCGCCGCCGGCAGATTGCTTAGAGCGTGAGATGTCGACCTTCCTCGAATGGTTCAACAAAACGCATGATCTCGATCCTCTCGTAAAAGCGGCTGTCGCCCACCTTTGGTTCGTAGCCATCCATCCATTCGGAGATGGCAACGGTCGCATCACCCGCGCAATCGCAGACATGATACTTGCACAAAGCGGTGGCGGGGCACAGAGACTTTACTCCATGTCCGCCGCTATTGAGAAGTCGCGGACGGGCTATTATGAAGCCCTGCAATTAGTCACTAGTAACGAATCTCTCAACATAACAAGCTGGGTCGAGTGGTTCTTGGATCGTTTGGGCAACGCGGTTGAAGGTGCGCTCGCAACTCTCGATAACGTCTTGCTGAAAAATGACTTTTGGCAAAAGCATGCTGTGCATGATCTTAATCCGCGACAAGCTAAGGTCCTCAACAGGTTGCTAGAGGGCAATTTCGAAGGCAAGCTCACATCAACGAAGTGGGCGAAGCTGACGAACGCATCTCAAGATACGGCGTCCCGCGACATTGCAGACCTGTTGGAGAAAGGCATTCTACGGAAAGGGGAAGCAGGAGGCCGCAGCACATCCTATGAGCTGATTGTGGATTTTCGGAGAACCAATTGACGAGAGGAGCTCAGTTAGAGGCGTTAGAAGTCGCGATGGCTCTTCCTCCGGAAAGCAACACATCACTTCGGCGTAGTCGCATCAATTCAATCAGCGTATTAATACCTCATTAACCTCATTCCCTTAGCAAGCCGCGCCCAGGCTGGGCTGTTATCTGCAAGGGAAACCTGAATGAGCATAGATCAATCGGCAATCGTCTTTCGGCGCAAGATTTCCAGCTTCTGCGACATGAAGTTGGCACCACTCACAGACGCAAGACAAGTTCGAGCAATTTCAGAATATATGATCGGTCTCATCGATGATCAGATGCCTCCTCCAATGTTCGGCAGGCACGTCAATTGGGAAGAAATCTCACTCGCATGCGGTCTTGATCAAATATCAGCAGAACTCAGGAGGGTCGGCCAGTACGGTTTCGATGCGATCTCACGGTGGCTCGCTGAAACCGGGCGAAGCCATAAAAGACCCTCGGCCGCGCGCAAAGGAGCAGAAACACGGAGCCGCGTAAAAGGTCTCTCAAGCAAACAAGCTTCTGACGCGGCAAAACCCGGTTATCGATCAAAGCCCGGCCCGAAACCCAAGCCCATCGAAGAGTTCCCGGAACCGCTTTTCGAGACTTACGACGAACCGGTGTCGTTTCAGGCGGCTCTCCAGTTTCATATCGACCGTTTCGGCGAGAGCTATTACCATTTGCATCGCGCCATTTTCCGAGAAGGAGATGCGCTTGAAGCAACAACGTTGTTGAGCTGGTTGAAGGGAACGAAAGTGCCCCGCAGCGTGGCAAACTTGGAAATCCTCAATCGAATAGAACGCCGGTACCGACTGCCACTCGGTTACTTCAAGGAAAAGCTGCCACATCAGTCTCGCGCCGGGGCCGGATATGACGTTGGTGACGACGTATCTCCCGCGGAGCGCCGACGTCTGGCATGGCATCTGCCGGATGATTTCAACTTACTGCCGGAGGAAAAGCGTGCGGAAATCCTTGAATGGGTAAGGCGGGTTATTCTAACCGGTGCGACGGACTATCGTCGTTATCAGGCGCTGGCGACGAAACAACGTTATGCCATCCGCTTTCCTGGCGTAACGTACGGCGGTTCTCGCAGACCGATGACGTCACCCCGTAAGGTGGTCGATGAATGTAAAGACGAGCTGGAAGACCCCGATATGCTTTCCGGCGTAATCGACGCACCTGCCCAACTTGCGCTCGAAATGGCCAATCTGATGTCGTTCAAGACCGCGACCCTGACGGCAGTCGGCTTCAAGCGCAATGGAGTTTGGGGCGAGGAAACGGCATCTCAGAAGCTCGAACATCTTGGGTTGATGTTTGGTGCTCTTGCTGCGTCACCTGAGGGCGAAGTCGCCGGTCGAGGCGTGCCGCTAAGCGCATTGACCTTTGGACTCTTGGTTTTTCCGGGTGTCTGGGATTGGTATCTACAGTGGCGGGAGCGACGACGCGGCTTCTACACGGCCTGGGAAGCGGACATGCTCAGCATCTCGTTGTCGCTCACCCGAGAGGAAACCGGTTGGATCAGGCAACATCCCGAACTCATCGAGCGCGTGGTGCCGGTAAATGGCTTGGTTACGAAAAAGGAGATCGCCTTCGCCCGGCGTGATTGGCACGCTTGCTGCGACGCGTTCCATTCTCACGCAAGGAACCGCATCAGGGAAATCCAACGGGTGATGCGCGTTCATCGAGACCCATTTGAGCCGATCATGTGTGTGCTTGAGGCACCAAGCCCGCTTGCCGAATACCGCAAGATCACAGACGAAATCCTTTTCCGCATGCCTGACAAAGACCGCTATCCGAGAGCTGCTGCAGAATCCGTGCGCTCGTTTCTCATGTTGAGGCTAGGACTTCATCTTGGGTTGCGACAGAAGAACCTCCGACAGCTGCTGTTTTGCCCACGCGGACATTTCCCAACGTCCGAAAGGCGTCTGGAAGAGATGCGGCGCGGAGAAATTCGGTGGAACGACAGAGAGCGAGGCTGGGAAGTTTTGATCCCGTCGGTCGCCTTTAAGAACGCCAACTCGTCGTTCTTCGGATCAAAGCCATTCAGACTGATCCTGCCAGACTTGCTCAACCTTTATCACTACATCAACGCCTACATCGAACGTCATCGAAAGGTTCTGCTCGGTCAGGCTACCGATCCGGGTACTTTCTTCGTCAAAACCGTCAAGCTATCAAGCGCTGACGCCGCCTATAATCAAACGACATTCTACGAGGCTTGGCGTCTCATCATCCAACGCTATGGCATCTATAACCCTTATACCGGTCGCGGAGCAATCAGTGGCTTGCTGCCGCACGGCCCACACAATGTTCGGGACGTGTTGGCAACGCACATCCTCAAACTCACGGGCTCATATGAACAGGCGAGCTATGCCATTCAGGATACGCCGGAAATGGTTCAACAGCACTACGGGCGTTTCTTGCCGCAAGACAAAGCAGCACTTGCGGCCAAAATACTGAACCAAGTATGGGAGGCGGCGTAATGGGTGCCGGGCTGGCGATGTCATGAACACCGCCAGCGTTCAGCGAAGAGATCCACGATCCAGCGAACTGCTTTGTTACTAATTGCACTGCGAGCTATAGATTCGAAAGAGGCATTACGGCGCCAACCTCATAATTGGGACCTCGAACTATAACTCCGCAACTTCAGAGGCTTCCGCGACTCAAGAAATGACAACCATCGATCCTGCCGCCCCAACTAGGCTTGCATACCGCAGCAACGCCCAATCGCCTTTGCCGTCGGAAAAGCAATAATAATCAGACATCTGGATCGCTCTCGCAAACATTAGGCCTCCAAAACGGAAGCGCGGACGGCGGCAAATTGCTACTAGATGCCTCCGTCCGTCTTCCTGTTTCACATAGCGGGAAGAACAGCGATGTCGCGAACTTCGTTGTCCGTGCCTGTAATAGCACCGACTTCCGATGCGGCACCCGTTTCGAGATTGACGGTGTAAAGCATTTTGTTTGCAGCGAGATAGGCGGTATTCTTGCCGCCTTCCATGCCCTGGATATCGAAGGCATAGGTGGCGGGTTTATCTTTAAGCCCAAGCTTGCCGATCGCCTTCAAAGTGCCGTCATTCGGCTTGGTCTGCTGGACCAGAGCACCGATGGTCGCGTCGATATTGAACATCGCGGTCTTTTCTGGCTTGCCGATGGAGTTGGTGTAGGCGGCTGCGACAATGTTGGGCACCTCGCCCTTGTGCATGTCACCATCCTCGAAGGCTAGCGTTCCGTCTACCGTGACTGCACCGGTATCGGGGTGAACACGGTGGTTGGTGGTGCCACTCATGAAACGAAGACGATCAGCCATCGGGTTGAAGTCAACGACGACCGGCGCCTCCGTCATCGTCAGCATCTTGTCCATTTTCGCCAGATCGGTGGCTGCACCGCTTTCGAGATTGATGGTGACGATGCGATGATCCGGGGTAACGCCGATGACCGTCTTGTTGCCGGGGCGGTAGTCGATGCCGACGAGCTTGTCGACGCCGGTTACTTCCATGGTCTTTGTCACCGCGGGCTTTTCAGTATCGAACATGACGAGTGTCTTGTCGCCCGTCAGCCCAAGAACGGGTGCCGAAAAGGCTGTCGATGCCATGGCGGCGAAGGCTGCGGAGGCGATCAGTGCGAAACGAATGGTCTTCATGTCTTTCTCCCGTGCGTTCAACGTTCAAGAAGGCGTCAGGCACTCGGCTTTTGACCCTTCTTTGTTGAAGACACCGCAAAGGATGCGTTTGGATGCAGGTGAGAAAAATAATTTTCAGGGTGCATTCATTCGCTGCCTGGATGGGTATAGTTCCAGAAGGCTGACGATGTTTAACCGCGGCATCAAGGGAGGATAAGGATATTGATGGGCTCTGGGCCGGATGATCTGGATAAGGCGCTTGCCGCCTGCGCCAAGGGCGACCGATTGGCACTGCGACGCATTTTCGATCAGGAGGCCGGGCGGCTGGTCGCTGTGGCGCAACGCATCGTCAGGCGTCGCGAGCTTGCCGAAGAGGTGGTCCAAGAAGCCTTTATCCGAATATGGACCCACGCTTATCAATACAGTGCCGACCGTGGCTCCGCGCGGGGATGGATTTATGCCATCGTTCGAAACAGGGCGCTCAATCTCCTGCGGGATGGCAGGCGTGAACATTCGGTCGCAGAGGTCGAAACGCTTCAGGAAACCGAGCAAGCAGACACAATCATGGCAGCGTGGCACCGGCTGGACCGGCAATCCCGGCTGCACGAATGCCTCGGATCGCTCGATGAAACGAAGCGGCACGGGATTCTTATGGCCTATGTTGGCGGGTATTCACACGGGGAGATCGCTGGCAGACTGCGCGTTCCGCTTGGGACTGTGAAATCCTGGATCAGGCGCGGGCTTTTGACGCTCCGGGAGTGCATGGCATGACCTATGATCGCAAGGACATAGCGCACCTCGCCGATGAGTATGTACTGGGTTTGGCCGAGAGCGCCACCGCCGCGGAAGTCGAGGAAGCCATGGAGCGTGATCCCGAACTGAAGGCCGCGATTGCCGCAAGCCGCGAGCGTTTTCTGCCGCTGGACACAGCAGTTACACCGGCAACCGTCGACGAGGCTCTTTGGCATCGCATTGAATCAGCGCTGCCTGCGCAGCATGCGAAAAGCGACACTCCTGTGTCCACGGTTGCGAATGATAATAACAGCGAAGGCTGGAAGATTGCGGCACTCTCGTCATTTGCAGCTGCGTTGTTGCTTGCGATCGGTCTTGGATACAGCCTCACTCGCACGATAGAGCCGCTTGTCGTCGCCGTTCTGATCAATGAGGCCGGAGAGGTTCAGGCTGTCGTCGAGGACTTTGGAAACAAGCGGGCGACGATACGGATGCTGGCCGATTTTGCCGTGCCGAACGATAAAGCGATAGAGGTCTGGACGCTTCCGTCTCGGGAAATGGGGCCTGTTTCGCTTGGATTGCTGGAAGGCGTTCGCTCGGCTCGCCTTGACGGGCCCGCATTGCCAACCCCGCGTGACAATCAGCTATACGAGATCACGCTCGAACAGGCGGGTGGATCGCCAACAGGTCGTCCCACTGGCCCGATCTTGGCGAAGGGATTGGCGAGGTTTCCGCGCTGACATATTTTGAAATGACGTCCGATTATTGAGACAGTGGGCGCATGCTTGGATGCGCCCACCCTGTCATCAGGCAAGAAACTCGATCAGGTCCTGGTTCAGGCGATCAGGAACAGTCGCAAACAGGCCATGGGGTTCTCCGTCATACTCGATGAGCTTTGCTCCGGCGATACCGTTCGCAGCCGCTCGGCCTGTTGGATCGATTGGCACCGTCTTGTCGCCCGTGCCATGGATGACCAACGTGGGAATTGTAAACGCCGCGAAATCTGGCCGGAAGTCCGTCTTGCCGAATGCGTCAACGCAATCGATTGTGGCCTTTGGGCTTGCCATAACACCGAGAACAAAGGACCAGTCCAGAATGCCTTGGCTTACCGGGCTGGTCACGAAGCCGACGCCGTAGAACGTCTTGGCAAAGCTTTGCAGGAAGTCGAAGCGATCCTTGCGGATATCCTTCTTCATGCCTTCAAAGACGCTGGCATCAACACCATCAGGGTTGCTCTCGTCCTTGAGAAGATAACCGGCAACCGACGCGACAAGAACTGCTTTTGATACTTTCGACGCGCCGTGCCTCGTGAGATAGCGAGCAATTTCGCCACCGCCCATGGAAAAGCCGACAAGCGAAACACTCTGGAGTTCTAGGCCATCGATGACAGCGGCAAGGTCATCGGCGAAGGTATCATAGTTGTAGCCGCTCGCCGGATGTCCAGACTGGCCGAATCCCCGACGGTCATATGTGATGACCCGGAAGCCTGCTTCCAGCAGAGCCACCGTCTGGTATTCAAACATATCGCCGGTCAGCGGCCAGCCGTGGATAAGGATGACCGGGCGGCCTTCGCCCATATCCTTGACGTGCAGTTTCGTGCCATCTTTTGCTTCGATGAATGCCATCTGGTGACTCCCTTGATGATGTCATCGGTAAAGCTTGCAAAACAGATAGAGTTCCTTCGAAACTTTTGACTTGAGCCCGTCAACGACGCTTGTTGGATTGCCGCTCATAACAAGTCGGAGGCTGCGCAGGCGGCTAAACCCGCACAGTTATCGTCAAGACCGCTCCTGCCACGAAGCAGCACTGTGCACTTTGACTCGCGTCTCAAATCACGGTCTAACTTTTGAACCGAATCGAACCTACGGCCGCTCTGTTGTTTCGCATCGATCTCATCCGGACTCTTCGGGATGTAAGAAATCTAGAAATCCCAGTCCTCAATCACGTTCGCCAGGGCCTCGTCAATCATAAGAGGACACACCTGGAAGCGCTCGGGCCATGCTCTGTCTGACCTCTAAGACGAAGGGCGTAACACTACCAACATATCAGCAGCAGGTGAAACCGCCGTCGATGGGCAGCGAAACGCCGGTAATCATCGAGGCTGCGTCGCTAAGCAGGAAAACGATGGGTGCGGCGATTTCCGCTTCGCTGGCCCACCGGCCGAGCGGCATTTGCTTCAGGAAAGGCTCGGCCACATGCGGCTGGCTCCAGTGGCCGGACGAGATCGGCGTCATCACGACGGTTGGATTGACGCTGTTGACGCGGATATTGTAGCGGCCGAGCTCCAGCGCCGAGCAGCGGGTGATGTTGTCGAGAGCTGCTTTGGACGAGCCGTAGGAAATGTGGCCCGGCAACGCCACAAGGGCTGCCTGGCTGGAGACGTTGACGATGGCGCCGCCCTTGCCGAGCCTCACCATGGACTGGCTGGCATATTTCGTTACCAAGAGCGCACCACGCGCATTGATGGTGATGACCTTGTCGAAAATGGCGATATCCGTATCCATCGGCGTGGCGATCTCGCCGCCGAAACCGCCGCAATTGACGACGCCCCACAGATCCAGCCCCTCCAGCGCGGCGCGGATTTCCTCGTCGCGGGCGAGATCGAACGCCAATGTGCGGCAACCGGTTTCCTTCGCGATCGCCTCGAGCGCCTCCTGCGAACGCCCTGCCGCGATGACATCGGCATTGGCGCGCACGAGATGGCGCACCGTTTCCCCGCCAATACCGCCGCTGCCGCCCGTCACAAGGATCGTTCTGCCCTGAAAATCCGTCATTTCCCGTCTTCCTCCCTCATGGCGCCGAAGATTCCGCACCCTTCACAATGTTTCAATTGATCCGCACCGGTTCAGTCTCTCCCGGGGTCTTCATATCCCGCGACACTCTCTGCCCATTCGCATCGAACAGATGGCAGGTGGCGGCGGGGAACGACACGGCTATCCGGTCTCCCGCACGCGCTATGCGGCCAAGACTGTCTCTTATGGTGATGGTTTCCTCACCCTCGCGGACATGGATGAAAGTATCGCTGCCGAGCAGTTCGACCATCGTCGCTTTCATCGAATAGGACTGTCCGCCCTGTCCGTCGCCGATTGCAATATGTTCGGGGCGGATGCCGAGGGTCACGGTGTCGCCAGGCTCAAGCGGCCTTGAAACCGCAATATCGAGGGAGGGACCGGCGGCGAGAGACACGGTGGCGATGCCTTCTGCGGCTGAGACGACGCGCGCTTTCAGAAGGTTCATGGCGGGCGAACCGATGAAACCCGCGACGAAAAGATTGGCGGGACGCTGGTAAAGCGCAAGCGGCGAGCCGATTTGCTCGATGCGGCCGCCATTCATGACGACGATCTTGTCGGCAAGCGTCATCGCTTCCACCTGATCGTGCGTGACATAGATCATCGTGCAGCCGAGTTCCGCCTTGAGCCGCGCAATCTCCACCCGCATGCCGACACGCAGGGCCGCATCGAGGTTGGAAAGCGGTTCATCGAGCAGGAAAAGCTTCGGCTTGCGCGTCATCGCCCGACCGATGGCGACACGCTGGCGCTGACCGCCGGACAATTCGCGCGGCTTGCGTTTCAGATAGCTCGAAAGCCGCAGTTTCCCGGCCGCACGGCCTACCCGCTCGCCAATTTCAGCTGTGGGCGTTCGGCCGATTTCTAGCCCGAAGCCGATGTTGCGGGCAACATCCATATGCGGATAGAGCGCATAGGACTGGAAGACCATGGCCACACCGCGTTCTGGCGGCTCGGCATCGCTCATATCCGCGCCATCCACCAGCACGCGGCCCGAACTGATCGGCTCCAGCCCGGCAATGATGCGCAGCAGCGTGGATTTTCCGCAGCCCGAGGGGCCGACCAGCACGCAGAATTCGCCATCTTCTATGGTCAGCGACAATTCGGGAATGACCGTCAGGCTGCCGAAGGCCTTGGTGATTTTGTTGATCGAAAGCGTCGCCATGGGTCTAGCCTTTCACCGCGCCGGCAGTCAGGCCGCGCACGAAGGCGCGCTGCACCAGCACATAAAGAAGAATGAGGGGAAGCGCGATCAGCGTCAGCACCGCAAACAGCGCGCCGGGATTTGCCATGTAGAGGCCGGAATATTGCATCGGGACGATGGTGAGCGTCTTCATCTCGCTTTTCGTCAGCACGATCAGCGCCAGGAAAAACTCGTTCCAAGTGACGATGAACTGCCAGATGGTGACAAAGACCAGCGCCGGGCGCACCAGCGGCAGCGCCACATGCCAATAGGTCTGCCACGCGTTGCAGCCGTCCACTTTGGCCGCCTCGAACAGTTCACGCGGCGCGTCCTCCATGAAGGATTTCAGGATGACCATGGCAAAAGGCACGCCGAGGGCGGCATAGGGCAATATGAGGCCGATATAGGTGTTCACCCAACCGAAACTCTTCAGGAGAATGGCAAGTGGCAACACCATCGAAGCGAGCGGCACCATCAGCGTGGTCAGAAGCGTGGTGTAGAGAAACAGCGTGCCTTTGAGCCGAAGGATGGCGATGGAGAAGGCAAAAAGCGAGGATACGGCGACCACGATCGCCACCGTCGCGACAGTGACGATCAAGCTATTCAGAAAGATGCCACCGAGCGGATTGTCGCGGATGACGGTGATGAAATTGTCGAAGGTCACCGGCCATGTGAAGAGCGCGGCGTCGAAAGCCTGCGCCGGCGTTCGCAAGCCGACGGACAGCATATAGACCTGCGGGACCATCCAGAGGCCGAGCACGATGAACAGCACCGCATGAATGAGAAGGCCGCGTGCGCGGTTGCGGGCAAAAGCCGTCATGACCGATCCTTTCCGGCTGGCGTCAGCCGCGCGCCGAGTGCTGCGATCTGCAGCAGCGAGAGGCCAAGCGCAACGACAAGAACGATCACGGAAAGCGCCGCACCGCTGCCGGTATCGCCCAGCACAAAGCTCTGCTTGAAGATGAAGGTGCCGAAAACCTCGCTTGCCCGGTTCGGGCCGCCGCCTGTCATTAGATGCACGATGGGAAAGGTCTGGAGCGTGCCGATGACGCCGAGAAGCAGCAACGATTTCGTGGCGGGCGCCAGCATGGGAACCACGACATGGGCGGCGAGTTTCCAACCCTTCGCGCCATCGATGCGCGCCGCATCCAGCACCTCAGACGGCATGTTGGCGATGCCGGCGATATACATCAGCATGGAAAATCCGGTCCATTGCCAGATGTTGACAACGATGAGGGCATAGATCGCCGTTTTGGGATCGCCGATCGGCGATGTCGACATGACGATGCCGGCATATTTCAGATATTCCTGCGCGATGCCGTAATAGGGTGCGTAAATCTGCACCCAGACAAGGCTGACCACCGAAACGGAGGTGACGACAGGCAGGAAGAACATGGTGCGGAAGAATCCGCGCAGCCGGTCCGTGTGCCGTTCGATGAACCAGGCGAGCACCCCGCCCACCAGCATCTGGACCGGAATGGTGATGACACCCCAGAGCGCCATGTTGCGCACGACGATCCAGAAGGTGGGGTCACCAAGAACCGTGGCATAATTCGAAAATCCCGCAAAGCTGCGTGCCTCGCCGGAAGCCGCATAGAAGCTCTGTCCCGTCACCCAGAGGATTGGATAGGCAATGAAAACGACGAACAGCAGAACGGCAGGAAGGGCGAAGACATAAAGCATGGACGTCCTCGAAGCTCTGCTGCGTTCAATGATAACAGGCGTAGCGCCGGCCCTTAAAACTTCTGCACGCATGGGTTCTCACCGATTGATAATCACGCCGCCATCAAACGAAACGGCATCGAAAGGTGTTGAAGCGCACCTGGGAGGTCTTGTCGTGGTCGATGCGCTTCAACCCGCCGGGCGCATTTGGCAGCGCCCGGCATCTTGAGGCCGCCTGTCACTTGGACGCGAGCGCCTTTTTGGTCGCCTCGTCCACCTTGGCCAGCGCAGCCTCGGCTTCGATGCTGCCGGCGGCTACACCCGCCAGGGCGTTGTCCAGCGCCTCGGCCACGGCCGGCGAAGAAAAGCGCTGGTTTTCAGCCTTGGGCAGATCTGCCATGAACCGCGCCGACAATTGCTTGACGTGGTCGGTAATATCGCCCTTCGGCGTATGGCCCTCGAAGGCCGGGAGATCGTTCAGGTCGTTCAGCGCCTCCTGCAAACCGACGCCGTTGGTCAGCTCGGCAAGGAAGGTCCATGCGGCGTCATTCTTGCCGCCATTCTTCGTCAGGCCGTAACCGATGTCGATGCCGCCGACCGGCGGGCTTGCCTTGTTGCCCTCCTTGACGGGAGGCATGTAGAAAAAGTCGAACCCGTCCATGTTCTGCACATATTCGGAGAGCGGCGGCGGGAACTTGCTTTCCTGCATCCACCAGGAGCCAAGCGCCATCATGCCCACCTTGCCCTGTGCGAAGAGCTGCGCGCCGGTCGGATAGGCATGCGCGCCAAGCGCACCCTGCTGGAAGATGCCGTCATCGAAGAGGCCCTTCCACGCCTTCATGGCGGCCACCAGCTCCGGCGCGGTCCACGGCGTTTCACCCGCCTGCGCCTTGTCGACGATGCCGGGGGAAAACTGGTTGGCAAGCATCAGGAAGACGTTTTCGTTCTGCCAGCCGTCCGCAGCACCCTGAAACATCGGGATGAGGCCGTTATCGCTCAGCGTCTCGGCGGCAGCCTTTAGTTCCGCATAGGTTTTCGGCACAGCGATATTGTGTTTTTCGAAGAGCTTGCGGTTGTACCAGATGCACAGAACCTGCGATTCCTGGGGAATGATGTAGAAATTCTTGTCGCCGGCGGGATTGCCCATCAACATCTGTTTGCGGTTGACGGGGAAAATCTTCTCCTCCCATGTTGCACCCCATTGTTTGGCGGCGCGGTCGTTTACGGGCTCGAGATTATCGCGATATTGCTGTGTGAGGGACCCCGGCTGCAGGCCGATGATGTCAGGCAAACTCCCGGATGCCGCCGCCGCCTTCAGCGCCGTGATATATTCCGGCGAATAATTGTAATAGGTATAGTTCACCTTCACGTCTGGATGGGCCTTCTCGAAGGCCGCGATCGACTTCTTCATGGTGCTTTGCACGAACCATGACCATACGGTCACTTCTTTCTGCGCAGCACTCGCGACAGCAACGGACAGAACGGCAGTCAGAACTGTCGTTGCAAGAAACAACGTCTTCCTCATCATATTCCTCCCTTTATTGTTTAAAGACGCATTGTTTAAAGACGCCGGCGGACCTGCCGCCCGATTTTGTCGCGGCCCTCCCCAGAGCCGCGTTCACTCGAAATCCCGGCAGCTGTCAGGCCGCCTTGGCCGCCGCCGCTTTCAGCACGTCCTCGGTAATGACGCGGTCGTCCGCGAGCGGGCGTACCGGGGAAAGCCCCAGTGTCTGCAGCTCGCCATGATAGGCGCGAACCGCCTCTTCCGGCTTCAGGGCGCCGTCGGCAACCGCGCGCATCAGCACAATCAGATTGAGCGGCGCTTCAGCCAGATTGATCTTGCGCCCGAACAACGCGAGCCGCGCACCGTAACGCTCCGACTGCGCCACCAGCTCGAACGTATCGCGGGTGGTACCCGCTCCGCCGCCAAGCACGCCGACGATCAGCTCGGAATCGAACGAGGCGAGTTCCTCCAGCGCCCTCGGCCCGTTATAGGGCATCTTGAGAAACAGCGGCCGTTCGACACGCGGCACGCTCGCCAGTGACTTGATGATGTGGTCATTGACAAACTCGCCGGTCTGCTCGTGCGTCAGACCGATATCGATGTTCGGGTTGAAGACCTCATAGAAATATTTGAAATTGTGCTTCGATGCTTCGGCACGGAACTCGGCGAAAGCTTTCAGCGTGCATATGTCGCGGTCGAGATCGTTGGTGAAGCACACCGAATAAAGGCAGAGATCGGTGCCCGAAGTCGGATAGTTGGCGATGGCGCGGGCAAGGCCCGTATCGCGGAACGGCACGGATGGCGACTGTGTATAGGTGCCATGCCGCACGCCACCCCAGCACATGCTTTCGAGATTGCCGCGAATGGCAGGTTTCACCTCGCTGCCGGAAAACGCTCCGCGCTCGTCCAGCAGATCGAGATTGGACTGCGACACCAGCATGATATCGACCACATCCTGATCGATGATCTCCTCGATCTGGGTGATGAATTCCTGGCGGGTGCGACGGCGGGGCGGCTTGACGGAATAATCGAAACCGGTGGCGGAGACACCCGCGCCGACATCGCTGTCCTTCGCATCGGCAATGATAAAATCAGTCGGTTTGTAACGCCCTGCGCGAATATTCGCCAGTTTTCTGTCGAGTCTCGTGACCATCGTAGCCCTCAATGAATGTTGGAGTTCGGCTGCCAGCGCTTCGATTGCGACCGCAGACTTGCATTTATAAACGGCCACTTCTCATATTCTGTCAATAGCTATCTTTTTCTCTCTAAATGAAGATTTCTCACCCCATGTTCTTGACCGAAGGATGGGATTAAAAGTTTCCGACGTTGGAGTTTTATAAAAAGAAATCAATATTTTAAATTGCCCATCCAGACGTCTTCCAGCGTCTTTTCATACCACATCGACAAAACATCAGCGCTACAATGGGCGTCAGCCCACCCGCTTGAAATGTCTTTATTTTTGGCAAACCAGCGGTCAATATGCCACCAAAGACGTTCGCATGCGCAAAACATGTGCTGCGCCGCTTTAAAAATGCGCTGCATTGCGCAAATTCTGGCAAAATAGCATTTTCAGCACAAAATCACGTTGACGATTTGAGAGATAATGGTAGCAATTGACATCATTGCCGCGTGAGGAGGAGATACTCGGCTATGGGTGACGTTTTTACAGGCGACTGGGGGGAGCGTTATGTCGCGCTCGCCGATCCGCGCTCCGGCCCGATTGGAACATCGGCGCTTTCGCGGGCGGGGCTGTTCTTGTGCGGCATGTCCACCTGTGTCGATGCACGGGTCGACATGCACAATATGCAGCCGCTTCTCGATGCCCCAGCCGAAACGCCGGCCGGTCAATTCGCCGCCATGTTGCTGGCGCGCGCCGCAAAGGGTATCGGCGGTGAAGTACGCGCTGACTGGGTGGACGGCCCGCAATGGCTGCGCGATCATCTCGATGTTCGCTACGCGCTGGGCGGCACCGGTCCGCAGGCCGCCTGGGTGCTTTCGCGGCTCGGCGTCGCGTCTCTGGTGGCGCTGGAGGATCGCCATGAGCAACAGCTTCGCCAGATCCCACCGGGCGTTTTATTGGCCGAGGGCAATGCGCTGAAAACAGCGGCGGAAGTGACGCCGACAGAACGGCATATTCCCGAAATATTCATCTTCGAATTCACGGCGGGCAAGCCAATCGGTGCGCTCATACCCAATCGTTCGACACGCATCATCGTACGTTTCTGTGATCGCGGTATCCAGCATGATGCGGCGTTTGAGGCGGTATCACGAAAGCGCGCCTCCACCGCCGCCGCCGGCCTTCTGTCCGGCCTCAACGACGAGGCCGCGGAAAATGTCGGTGCCGCCGCCCGCCATGTCTTTGCGCTGAGCCGCGACTGGATGGATGCGGGCTTGAAGACGGTGCATTTCGAGCTTGCCGGTTATGCTTCGCAGGACGCCGTAAGCGAGCTCCTCGATCACGCGACAGGTGCAATCAGTTCGCTCGGCATGAGCCATTCGGAACTGCTGGCAATGGATGGCACAGCCCAGCATCCGATGGAGGCGCTGATCGCTCTCGGAGACCGGCTGGATATAGACCGCGTCTGCGTGCATGCCGACACCTGGGCGGCCGCTGTGACACGCAACGACCCCGACGAGGAGGAACTGGCGCTGATGGCCGGATGCGCCATTGCCAGCGCCCGGGCTGCCAATGGGGAGCCGGCAAACGCGATCCGTACCGATGCGCTGGCGCAGTTCCACGCGTTACCCTTCGACAATCGCGTGCGGAAAGGCCGCTGGACCTTTGTTGCCTGCGCCTCGCCCTATGTTGAAAAGCCCGCCACCACGCTTGGCCTCGGCGACAGTTTCACGGCCGGATGCCTTCTCGTTCTCGGAAATCCCGGCGTCGCGACCGCACCCGCCGCCCTCAAACAGGCCTGAAGGAAAAACGATGTTTCTCGAACGATTTCGTCTGGATGGAAAAACCGCCTTCATCACCGGCGGCGGGCGCGGCATCGGCCTCGCGACGGCGCAAGCGCTGGCGGAAGCAGGCGCGCATGTCATCATTTCCGATATGAATGCCGAGGTGCTGGAGGCGGGTCTCTCGGAACTCAAGGCACAAGGCCATGCGGCGGATGCGATGCAGCTCAATGTAACGGATGCGAAGGCCGTCGCCGAGGCCGCGCGGGCCGCCAACGACCGCTTCGGCGCCGTCGACATCCTGATCGCCAATGCGGGCATCGCCTGGCCGGACACACCGGGCGAAGAGATGAGCGACGAGGTCTGGCTGAAGGTGGTGGATGTGGATCTCAACGGCGCTTACTGGTCATGCCGTGAATTCGCCCGGCCTATGCTGGCGCGTGGACACGGCTCCATCGTCACTCTCGGTTCGATGTCCGGACTGATTTCCAACAAGCCGCAGCGGCAGGTGCATTATAACACCGCCAAGGCCGCCGTTCACCACATGACGCGCTGCCTCGCGGGCGAATGGGCGGAGCGCGGCGTTCGGGTCAATTGCGTTGCACCCACCTATGTCGACACCGTCATGTCGCGCGGCGGCTTTTCAGATGAAACCCTGATGCCGGTCTGGATGGAGATGACGCCGATGAAGCGCGTCGCAAGGCCCGATGAGATCGCCGCGCCCATCTTGTTTCTGGCTTCGGACGCCGCCAGCGCCATGACAGGCACAATCGTTGCGGTGGATTGCGGATACACGATTTGGTAGAGCTTGACCGACATTGGAGAGAATCGGCGCGTTTTTGCGGGCCGAAAACCGGGTGATTGTATGGAGTCTTCGAGCAAGCGTGTTGATATGGTTCCCGCCAAAAGACGGGCGCTCATTCTGGAGCACCTGCGCATCAATGGCGCGGCGGGCATTCAGGAGCTCGCGGATACGATCGGCGGATCGCAATCGACCGTGCGGCGTGATCTCGAGCATCTGGTGGAAAAAGGCTATCTCGAGCGCACCCACGGCGGCGCGCATCTGTTGCAGCCGATGCGTGCAACCTTCGAACGAGAGATGACGGTCAACGCCGCGCTTCAGCACGCGGAAAAGGTTGCGATAGGCCGCGAGGCGGCGGAGCGGCTGAGTGCCGGCGACAGCGTCATTTTCGACAGCTCTTCCACGGTGATGGAGGCGGTGCGGGCCGCCGCCGAACGCGACCTTCCATTAACGGTAGTGACCAACAGTCTGCAGATCGCCGATTTCGCCGCCGACATCAAATCCTGGCGCACCATCCTGCCGGGCGGCACGGTGCGGCCGGGGCACCGCCATCTTGCTGGCGAGCCGGGAGAAAGCTTCATCAAAACGCTGCATGCCGATATCTGCATGACGGGAGCTTCGGCCGTAACCGGCACGCTGCTGACGGAAACCTCGCTGGAAGTGGCTTCGCTCAAGCGTGCCATGATCGCCGCGGCCCGCAGGACCGTGCTCCTGGTCGACAGCTCGAAATTCGCGGCGCCCGGCTTCTGCACGCTTTCGGATATTTCGCAGATAGATGAGGTCATCACCGATAACGGCATTTCGCAGGATGCGATGACCTCACTCAAAGCTACGGAGTGTAAGGTGACGCTGGTTTCGCCCGCTGCCCCTGCGCCACTGACCTGACGAACCGCCGCTCCCATCGCCAAATTCACTGTGCCGCCTCGGCGTTCGACGACTGCGGTTGCGAATGTGCATTTTGGCGTGCGGCAAACAGATGAAGCGAGCGCATGGCCCGCCGGAGCTCCTCGTCCGCCGCAAGCCGGCGATATTCGGCATAAAGCGTCTCGTATTTTTCGAAATGGTGCAGGTTCGGCACAAATTCGCGAAGGCTGCGCGCACCGAGCCTTTCTGCGCCTTCGGCAAAAGAGCCAACGATCCCCGCCGCCACCGCCGCATGGATTGCCGCGCCGAGCGCCGTCGGGTTCTCCACATCAGGCACCTCGATCGTGCGCCCGAACACATCCGCCATCATCTGCACCAGAAACGGATTGCTGCGGGCCAGACCGCTCGTCATCACGATACGGCTGATCGGCACGCCGCCCGCTATCGCCATGTCCAGAATGGATCGCGTGCCGAAACACAGCGCCTCGATCAGCGCCCGGTAGATTCCGGCCGAGGTCGATTTCAGGCTGAGGCCCACCAGCAATCCCGACAGCATGGAGTCGGCCAGCGGAATGCGGTTTCCCGCAAACCAGTCGAGCGCGAGAACACCGCCCCCGCCCGGACTGACCGCCTGCGCCGCCTCATTGTGCAGGGCGAAGTTGCGGGAAAGGTCTTCATCGCGCGGGAAAGTTTTCACATACCAAGCCAGCATATCGCCGAACGCCGCCTGCCCCGCCTCATAACACCACAAATCCGGCAGGGCGGCACCGAAAGCAGCCCCTTCGAGCCCTTGTGGCAGACCGCGTTTCTCGCCGTCCAGAATGAGAAAACCGGCAGAGGTCCCGAGCGCGCCGACAAAAACACCGGGACCGACCGCGCCGACCGCAGGCAGCACGACATGGCTGTCGATAACCGAAACCGCAACGACGGCGTCGCCTGTAATCCCGGTACGGCGACGCCATTCCGGCGTCAGGGAACCGGCGGGACTACCAACCTGAAGCGGTTTCGAAAGACGGTCCGCAAGCCCCGGCACCACGTCTTCCGGATAGCCGGTTTCCCGCGAAAATTGCGCCTTGTAGGAGGCGAAGTCGAGGCTTCGCGCCTCGTTGCCGGTCAGTTGCCAGACCAGCCAGTCTCCCGCCTCGATGAAGCGCCCGGTTTCGGCCCACAAAGCGGGTGCTTCAGCGCGCATTTGCGCCGCCTTGGCAAGCATCCATTCGCCGGAGAGCTTCCCGCCGAAGTTTCCAAGATAATCGCCGCCCAAAGCATTGATCGCATCGGCATGAGCCTGCGCCGAATGTTTCCAGAGCTTCACATAGGCATGCGGCTCATCCGGATAAAGCACCGAAAGCGCCGTGCCGTCGGCGCGTGCGGGCATAGGGGAAGACGCGGTGAAATCGATACCTATCCCTTCCACGTTGCGGCCCTTGCCGAGCGCCGACAGAATGATCTCGGCGGCTTCCGTGTAGTCGTCTGCGACCTGGAGCACGAAATTGGCGGGCAGGCTTCGACCGCGCAGCGAATGCGTCAGAATGCCGTTACGATACGGATGGACATGGTGGCCTTCCTGCGCGCCGGTGCGGGCATTGACGAGAATGCCGCGCGCCGATTCCGAACCGAAATCCATGCCGATCATATAGGTATCGGTCATGATCTCACGCCCCCTCGCGACTGCTTGCAAATATGGTGTGGGCATCATTCAGGGGCATGGGATCTCGCAATTGGGTGGGACTGAAACACTGCCGTTCTTCACGTTGCCGTTCTTCACGCTGTCGGACTGGCAGCAGCCATGGCACCGGTCATGATCGCCACGGCATCCGACATGGTGACGTCTCCCGGATTGACGACGGCCGCCCGCCTGCCGAGCCTGTGGATGTGAATACGGTCGGCGATTTCAAACACATGCGGCATGTTGTGGCTGATAAGCACAATCGACAGACCCTTGTCGCGAATGCTAAGGATCATGTCGAGAACCTTGCGGGACTCCTTGACCCCGAGAGCTGCGGTCGGCTCATCGAGAATGACGACCCGCCCACCGAACGCACAGGCACGCGCGACGGCAATGCCTTGCCGCTGCCCGCCTGACAGCGTTTCGACGCTCTGGTGAATGTCCTGCACCGTCATCAGACCGAGGCTCGACAGGTGCCGTCGCGCTTCGCTCGCCATGCGGACGCGGTCCAGCAGGCGAAAGACCGAACCGCTGATGCCGGACACACGCATTTCACGCCCGAGGAAAAGATTGTCGGCGATGGACAGCGCCGGCGAAAGGGCAAGGTTCTGAAACACCGTTTCGATGCCGGCGGAGCGCGCATCCATCGGCGTTCTGAAATCGACACGTTTGCCTTCCAGCCGGATTTCGCCGCTGTCGGGTATCACTGCACCGGCAAGCGCCTTGATGAGGGTGGATTTTCCGGCGCCGTTGTCACCGATCACGGCGAGAATTTCGCCGCGGCGCAATTCGAAGTCCGCACCGTTGAGTGCAACGACATTGCCGTATCGTTTGGTCAGGCCGCGACCTTCGAGCGCAAGTTCGCCTGTCATGCCGAAACCCTCCGGAGCCACTGGTCGACGCCGACGGCCGCCACGATCAGAATACCGACCGCGAATTCCTGCCACAGCGCATCGAGGCCCGCGAGCGCAAGGCCGTTTCTAAAGACCCCCACGATCAGCGCGCCGATCAGGGTGCCAATGATGGTGCCGCGCCCGCCGAACAGCGATGTTCCGCCGATCACCGTCGCGGTGATGGAATCCAGATTGGCAGTCGATCCGGAGGTCGGGCTGATTGCGCCGACCCGGCCGATCAACGCCCAGGCGCCGATGGCGGAGATGAGACCCGCACAGGCATAAACCGCCAGCAGCACGCGACGCGTATCGATGCCGGCAAGCGTCGCCGCATCCGGGTCGTCACCTGTCGCATAGACATGGCGGCCGAAGGCGGTGCGGTTGAGCACATACCAGGCAAGAGCTGCGAGAGCGAGCATCAGCACGGTTCCGAGCGTAATGCGCGCGCCACCGAACTGGATTGCCGCCCCCATCCATTGCAGGATCGGTGCAACCTCCGCCACCTCCTGGCTACGGATGGTCTGGCTGCCGGAATACCAGAGGTTCAGCGCCCCGAAGACGCTCCAGCTCCCGAGGGTGACGATGAATGGCGGAAGACGCATATAGGTTATGAGAAACCCGTTGATGAGGCCGCAACCCAGCCCGCCGCCGAGCCCGATAAGGAAGGCGAGTTCCGGTGGCAACCCGGCTGTAATGGCAAGGCGGCCCATGAGCGTTGAGGTCAATACCATGATGGCGCCGACGGACAGATCGATGCCCGCCGTCAGGATCACCAGCGTCTGGGCGATGCCGATAATGCCGATGATGGTGACCTGCTGAAGGATGAGCGAAAGATTGAAAGGCTGAAAGAACCGTGAGCCGACGATGATGGAAAACACCCCGACGCTGGCTGCAAGAACAATAAACGGCACCACCGTTGGATTGCCGTGCAGGAAACGTTGCAGCCTGCGAAGCGGGCTCGTGTCCTGATCCTCGAACACGGCATGAGATGTTTCTTTTGCTATCGAACCGGCCTCAAAGCCTGCCGGACCAGTCGAAGCATGTTTGCTGGGTTCAGTCATCGAGATACACCCTTCGCAGGTCTGCGGCTTCAACCCGGATACAGGATCGGCTGCCGGAAAATGCGATGCACGGATTAAACACGTTGGAGCGCCTTTTCACGTCAGCAGGGAAGTGCGGCGTTCTGTTACGGCAAATTTTCAAAAGCGTGGCCAGACGGTGTTTATTCGGAAACTGACTTGGCCAGGAGTGACGCCCCGCGGCTTAGAGAGGACGGGGGCGTCAAAGGCTGCTCAGCCCCAGCAGGCCTTCAGCGCTTCATCGGAAGTGATGGAGTCAACGCCGGCAACTGGCTTGTCGGTGACGAGCATGACGCCGGTATTGAAGAACGGCAGGCCGGGGCTTGCCTCGGGCTTCTTGCCGGACTTCACATATTCAACGATCGCCTCGACTCCAAGCGACGCCATCTTGAGCGGATATTGCATCGACGTTGCGCCGATGACGCCCGCCTTCACGTTTTTAACGCCGGGGCAGCCGCCATCCACCGAGGTGATTATGACGGAGTCCTGCTTGCCGGTCGCCTTCAACGCTTCATAAGCGCCGGCGGCGGTCGGTTCGTTGATGGTGTAGACCACATTCAAATCGCTGTCTTTCTGGAGGAGCGTTTCCATGCCGGTGCGACCGCCCTCTTCCGATCCCTGCCCCCACTGGTGGCCCACGATGCGCGCATCGTCTTCATCCAGATAACGCGTCACGTCCTTGGGATCGATGCCGAACCCTTTCATGAAGCCCTGATCGCGGGCGACATCCACCGTCGGCTGGTTTTCGAGCGCATCGATAAAGGCGACCTTGGCCTTGGAAGCATCGCCGACCGTTTTGGCGGCCCAGGAGCCGATCAGTTCGCCCGCCTTGAAGTTGTCGGTCGCAAAGGTCGCATCGGCGGCATCGGCAGGTTCCAGCGGCGTATCGAGCGCGATGACGAGGATACCCGCCTTACGGGCCTGCTCCACCACCGGCACCACCGCCTTGGTGTCGCTCGCCACCATCAGAATGCCCTTTGCACCGGCAGAGATCAGGTTTTCGACGGCAGCCACCTGGCTTTCATTGTCACCGTCGAACTTGCCGGCAAAACTCTGGATCTTCACGCCACCAAGTTCCTTGGCCTTCAAGGTCGCGCCTTCGCGGATCTTGGCAAAGAACGGATTGGCTTCCGTTTTGGTGATGACGCCGATAAGGATGTCTTCAGCCTGCGCGTTCAAGGGAATGAAGGCAAGGCTTACCCCCAGAGCGAGCGCTGCGGCGCCGAGACGTCCGGACATGGCAAAACTGCCCGCAGAAGCGGGTTTTTCAAAAAACTTCATTTGAAATCCTCCCAGATTACCAAGCGCTCCCTCCCATCCGGAGGACGTAATCCGTCTTGGCGCGATTATTACTGACCGCAATTATGCATACTGTCAACATTATCTAATTACCATTTTGTATTTTTTTATACATATATCAGGAGCAATACCGGAGATTTCGGATTATAAGGGGATTTTCTACCAAATGTTGATAAGCAGTCTCGTCAGGCACGCGGCCGCATGCCAGACACTAAAAGACGCTGTGAGGAACGGAAACCGGCAATGGCAAGCACAACCTCCGGACAAGGATCTACCCCTCGCGAATGGCAGGGCGATCTCAACGCGATCAAGGCAAGCGCGGCGCTCTTGTCGCTCGTCGGTTCGGGTCGCGCCCGTTCGCGCAGCGCCCTCACCGAACTTTCCGGCCTCTCGCGCGCGACCGTGCATCAGAAACTCGCGGGCCTGATCGATGCGGGGTTGATCCGCGAGACGGAGGAAACGCTTCCGAGCGGCGGACGCCCCACGCGCGCCCTTGATCTCAACCGCGACTTCGCTGTCGTCCTCTCCGCCGATATCGGTGAGCAGCATATCCGCGTCGCCGTCACCGACCTGCAGCCGCGAATCCTGACGGAAATCTCGGAAACATTCGATATTCTGCGCGGCCCCGCTGTGGTTCTCAACTGGATCGAAGAGCAGTTCGAGGCGCTTTTATCGAAGATTGGCAAAACAACCGCCGACGTGCTGGGCATCGGCATTGGCCTGCCTGCCCCTGTCGATTACGCCAACGGCCGGGTCGTCGGTCCTTCCGTGATGGTCGGGTGGGACAATTTCGAAATCAGGCAACATCTTGAAGAAAGATTCGGTGTTCCCGTCTACGCCGAAAACGACGTGAACCTTCTGGCATTGAGCGACCATCGGCAGCGACGGACGAATGTGAGCGAAATGGTGTTCGTCAAGGTGGGGACGGGCATCGGCAGCGGCATCATTACCGAAGGCCGTCTTTATCGCGGTGCGCAAGGTGCGGCGGGCGATATCGGCCATATCCAGTTCGCGCGTGAACCCGCACCGCTCTGCCGCTGCGGCAAGATCGGCTGCGTCGAAGCGCGCGCCGCCGGCTGGGCAATCGCACGCGAGTTACGCAAAGAGGGCATTGAGGCGCACACCGCCCGCGACGTGACCCGGCTGGTCGAACTTGGCCAGCCGCTTGCCATTCATCTCGTCAGGGAATCCGGCCGCATTCTCGGCGAGGTCATGACAAGCCTCGTCAGCATCCTGAACCCGCAGATGATCGTGATCGGCGGGACGCTGGCAATTGCCAACGACCACCTTCTGGCTGGCATACGCGAGCTGGTCTACAAGCGCTCGCTTCCCCTGGCGACGAGGGAGCTGGAATTGGTGATCTCGCCGCCGGACCCGGACGCAGGCATCATGGGCGCCGCCATTCTTGTGGTTGAAGAACAGATGAAGGCGCAGAATGTCGAAATGGTGATGTTGCGTCATAGCGCGCCCCCAGCGCGCTAGTGCCCCAGACGTGTGCAAGATCTCGCCCTGCTTTCGGGCATCAATAGCAGAATTGACAGACCGAGAGCCGCCCTTTGGGGAAACAAACACTTATCCACTCAAATCCCCGCCAAAGCGACTGAACCCTCTTCCTTCAGGCGCACGGAGCGTATTCCTTCCAAGTCTCATCCCAGCAGGTTTTCGATACTCAGGACTTCGCACTTACAGCAGCGGCTAGTGGCCTGGGCGTCGCCATGAGCGATCTAACCCGTTCCGTGACGATATAGAGGAACGAAAGCTCGTAACACCCTACTCCCGAGTAGTCGAAACCGGTTACGGATATTATGCGCTTTATCCAGCCCGAGACGAAGCGCGAGCTAAAGTCAGAGATTTTGCAAACTGGCTGCAGTCAGTCTGCCAACCGGACTTGTGAAGTTTTAGGGTTTCTGTTGAACTTGACCCCTAATTTGCTCGCGTGGATTTCATGTCATTGCAAAGGTGTCGCTTCCGAAAACGAATTCGTAAATGAAAACCACAGGCCAGTACACCTCAGCGGCAGATCGGATGCCTGCGATGATTAACTCCCCAGTCCTTGGTCTTGAAGGGAATCGAACTAGCGGCCACCGCATGAAATGCACTAAATCAGGCACATAGGTTTCACGCGCTGATTTGCTCAAGTATTGAGGGCAAACCTGTGGGTGATCCCAAACTTGGGACGTTATTCAGGGCATGGCGTCGAGCAGGAGGGGAGCCGACGCTCTTACCGATCGCGCGCCTTAAGTCAGCCTTCGGTCTCCGACTTATTCAGGGCCCTGTTCGGAAGCCCTTTGTCGTTTGGGTTCGGAGCCGGCGTCTCTCTTGTATCTCGCGGCGGATGTTGGCGATCGTCCGGCTCGGCGGGCGCCACCTGGTCCTCGGAAGGGCGGACAGGCTGCTCTTTAGGGTCGGTCGTCTTGGAGGGGGCCGAAATTTTCTTGGGCATGGTCAGTTCCTCTAGCTTCACCGACAAAAACTGGCTGGCCACACGGAAGGTTCCGAGCCCCGGAAGCGCTGCTTGGTTCGGAATCGATCTCACCAAGCTGAACAGGCGGGCCTCGTAGCAGGCGGGATCAGTGGCAAGCGCCTTCGAATAAGCTATCCGCTCCTCTTCGAGCCGCCCGAGACGCTGGAAAGCAAGACCCTCGCGTGACGTGAGCCTCGGCGGTGGAAAAGTCGGCCACGGTCGCAGCGGAATAATCCGTCCGCAAGCGGAGTAAAAACCGGCCACTTATTTTCTTTCTGCAATGAGCGCAGGAGGGACAGGGGATCTATACCGTCGAACTTTATCTGTGGGTTCGCCTGGCTGTTTCCGAAGGGATGACGCAGCGGCGAGCAGCAGCATTTCAACATGTCGCGCGACAGCGTAGCCAAGATGGTGGCTTCTTCGCGGACACAGCGATCAAGGTCAACTTCATGGTGAATGTCGGCTACGGCAACCCGGCCGGCAATTTCGCGCGGTTGCCACGCCTGGAGTTTGGCGCGGTGTCCGTTCTGGCATAGCCGC
>NZ_JAVAYA010000038.1:0-29864 GCF_041954855.1 Agrobacterium sp. LR_9 | reverse complement strand
AAAACAGCCGAGGCTCTAATCGCAGCCGGATGAAACTTCAGTGGCAGGTCAACATGGGCAACGTTTCCAGCCGCTCTAAACCATACATCATGGCGTCAACATAGTTGGACACTTCACGGATATCATCAACCGGCTGCCCGGCTTGAGCTTCGGTCTCAAACCGCAAGAGATCAGAAAGGGTCGACTGTGTGCCTTCAATCTGCGAGGAAAGAACGGCTTCCTTCCTTACATACATATAAAGAAAAAGCTCCTGTCTCGGCAGCAGCATTGTGATACCATCCAAGCGTCCTAGTGCGCGCTCAGCCAAGCTGAGGCGCTCTAGCAATGAAAGCACATCAATCGCCGGCTCGGGCGGCAATGGTGGGGGCACGAACGCCCGCACTGTTTCACTGGCAGCGACCGTTTCGACGAAACGACCCAAGCGGTTTCTGGATTGGGAATCAGACATAACCCAATATCAGCCGCCCCCCTTAATTAAGCAAGGCGCATTTCATTTAATTAAGCGACAGGTGTAGATAAGCCCGCTTAATTAACACGCCAATATTGAGTTCCTTACCTTCGATCCAGGCGGCGTAGGCGCCTAGTACGATAATTATGCGCCATTAGAAGTGACACGCCCGATACATCCTTTGTTAAAGCTCGCCCCCTATTCCCGCTCGCCCTCGGCACTGGTGCCGAGAGAAACGGAATGAGCATGACTAAACCCGACCTTTTATCACGACATTTTCAGCGGAAAATTTCAAAATTCTGCGAGCTTCGCTCTTGAAAGGATGTGAACCGCTGATCACGCGCCCACCGACGACATTGAACTAATCTTGGCCGGGCACCGACCCTACTCACATCTCCGGCAACATCTAAACAGGAATGCAGACTTTCTCGGTCCGCTTGGTGTCGTTGCGAGCCCGGAAACTTCGGCTGCTGCGACCAAACACTACCGTCGATCGTTTTTCGATAGCCGATATCGTACACTGTGCGCATGTAAGCCCCGTTCAGCGGGTCGGTGATGGAGTAGGGCACCTGCTCATCGATCGACGCGATATTGAGATCAAGGGCGGATCTCAGCCCATAGTTGTAAAGGGCGATCAAACCTTGCTTTGTTTGTGACTTGAGCAGGATCGCGTATGCTCGTGCCATGATCGGCAAAGCCCTTTCAGGTGACAGCGAAAACTCAGGAATGAGCGCGTTGTTGATGATCACATAGATGTGGAGATTTTTCTCGCGTGCCTGACCTGATGCGACGAACAGGTGTTCAGGCAACGTAAGAAACTGCGACGAGCTGCCACCATCGGAGTGCAATTCACGAATCTGCCTGCCATCCACCACCGCACCGATCGAAACAGGCGGGAAGATGCCGGGAACGCTCGCTGATGCGATTAAAATCTGGCGCACCAGGGCTAGAGCCTCCTCCCTGTCGCTATTTGCAATGGCGCCTATGTTCCAGACGACCGCCCGCTGCGTGTCGAGGTTCGTGGTCATTACCAAGAGACGGCGTCCCGCTTGATGTTCGCGCGCGATTTCGCGCAGGATTTCATCCGTGATGTTATCTTCGACCATCTTCCGAAGAGCATCGCCTTGGAGGAGGCTTGCTGAGAGGACGCCAAGCCCTTTCCAGTCGATGTCGACAAGACTGCGAGCTTCATTGGAAAGATAGAGGCGCCTCAGCCGCGCATCATAGGCGGGCCCCAAGAATGCAAACGGCGCAATCAGGGCCCCTGTGCTCACGCCGGTTACCACCTCGAATTGTGGTCGGCTGCCGCGTTCGCTCCAAGCGGAGAGAATGCCGACGGAAAACGCGCCTCCAGCGCCACCGCCCGATATGGCGAGCATCGACGGCTTTTGTTTACCGATTACCGGGCGCCAAGAGGCGTGCACCGACTCCGGGGGCCGCGGATCATCCAAATGAGCCCTTATGTTTGCGAAGCCGACGATTTGTGCGCGCCCTGCTTCCGATGCGGTGTATACCGGACGAGCGGGTGCCGTACACCCGCTGAGAAAGAAGAGAAGACATAGCGCAATGAGATTTGCGCAAATCCCGCAGGAACTCAGCATGGAGCGCATCGTCATGCTTCAGCGCCGCCCTGACGCGGAAGCCGGGCCGCCGCTATGAGTGCGCCCACGATTGCCACAACTACGGCAATGCCAATCCACAAGCTATAGAGCGCGTATCCAAGGATGAACCCACCGAGTACCGGTGCGATAATATCTGTCACTGCGAGCAGGGACTGGGCGGCACCCAGAACCACGCCCTGCCGCTCGGACGGTACATGGGTAGAAAGCGCTGCGAGATATGTCGGCTTTGCGAGAGCATCGCCGGTACTGATACACAGAACTGCGATGACCAGCACGGGTATACTTTTAGCGACACCAGCGGTGATGAACCCCAAGCAGATCAGAAGGAATATCAGGAGGATCAGATCACGTTCGGTAAGGTGTTTGCCGAGCCAGCCGAGTAGGAACACTTGGGCAAAGACGTTGACCGCACCGTCCAACATGATGAGGTAGCTCAGTTCCTTCGCCCCGAAGGCATGACCATGCCATTGAAACGTCTCCGCGAGGAAGACCGGCATTTGCGAAATGTATGTCCCGTAGGCGAAGAAGTGGCATAGCATGACGATGACGAGAGCACGAACGACAGGCGACGCTGCGATCGCGCGGAGCGATATTTTTCCGCCGCGCGGCCGCTCTTTTGCAGTCTTTGTCGAACGTCCTCCATCCAAGCAAAGAGATGTAACGAAAATGGACGTGGCTACCAACCCAAGCGCGGCGAGGACGGGAATTGTCAGCGACATCTCGGATAGGAAACCTGAAAGCCCTGCGCCAACAATGCCGCCGAGGCCCGCACCGCCTACGAGGATCCCCATGGCACGCCTGCGGTTTGAGGCATCGGTGTGATCTGCAATATAGGCCGCAGTGACAGAGATGTTGCCCCCGGTAAGTCCGAAGAGTGCCCGAGCGATAAGGATGAACGCAACGCTCGGCGCGATTGCAAGTAGCGCAAGGCTCGCTGCTGCAACGCACTGGCTCGTCAGCAGGACATTCCTCCGGCCGAAGCGATCGGAGAGTTGCCCAAGAGCAGGGGCAGAGGCGAATTGGCCGACTGCCTCGGCGGCGATGACTATGCCTAGCACGAGCGGCGTACCGCCCATTGCCCGGACATGAAATGGCAGAACCGGCAAAACGGAAGCGGTGCCGGCGGCGTTCGCGCAAACGATTGCGAAGACCGGAAGGATGATCCGCCAATCGAGCGGCTTGGATGGAATGATGTTGGATTGCGGCTTGGTGATCATATTCCATCCCCTCCTAGTTAGACTCGCGTGACGGCAGGCCTACGCGTTCGAGATAGGCTTCCAGTTGCGCTACACCTTCCGCGTCAAGAGCCAGTATCGTGCCGACATAGCCATCAGGCCGTATCAGGACGCACTCATTCACCCGCAGTCCGTAAGCAGCTCGGACACAACCGAACGCATCGAGGACGTCACCGCGCTGCCCGAGGCGGTGAATATGCAATCCAGGCCGCGATTCCACTCTCCCCTGGCCGTTTACGAGCAGCGTCCAATGTGGCCCGATGAACAATTGGAAGAGCCGCGAAGCCTGTCCCCCTGCCCCCTTTATGGGCGCGTCTGGCGCGCGGTCGCCCGCCTGAAGACCGCTGCTTCGGCTTGCGACGCGAAACGCGAGGGGTGATTGCAGGTATCCGATGTCGAGCTGATGCTCCTCGCGCCCGCGACGAATTTCACCTCGCTTTGCCGCTTCAAGCAGTCGACTTGACAGACCCAGAACCTCCTCCGCCACGGGGCGGCGCTCGGCCTCATATGTGTCAAGAAGTTCGTTCCCGGCTCCGCGGATCACGGCGGCGAGCTTCCAGCCAAGATTGTAAGCATCTTGGACGCTGGTATTGAGACCCTGACCGCCGGTGGGCGGATGGATATGTGCAGCATCGCCCACCAAGAATACGCGATCGACCCTGTATCCATCGGCTAATCGGGCGTTCATAGCATAGGCCGATGCCCAACTGACGTCGTGGACCTTCACCTCGCTGCGGCCTGTCCGCTCGACGATCAGCTTTTCCAACCCATTGGCTGAAAGGTCTGCGTCTCCATCCGGCGAGATCGGAGCCTGTAGCTGGAACAGATCGGTACCTCTGAGCGGGCAGATAGCAACCATCCGCTGCATGTCACCGGTGTTGAACTGCCACCAAACCTCAGGGCTGAGGCCGGTCAGGGCAACATCAGCGACAATCGCGCGCACGCCCAGGGTTTTGCCGGGGAACGCGATACCAAGCGCGTGTCTTACGAAGCTACGACCTCCGTCCGCCCCGATCAGATAGCGTACACGAACCGTCTTCGCTCCGCCCGAACCAGAGATATGTGCTGTAACTCCGTGGCCGTCCTGTTTGAAAGCCGTCAGTTCGCTTCCGAACTCGACCCAGCCCCCCAGTTCCGCCAGCCGGTCCCGCATGATTTTCTCAGTCAGAAATTGCGGGATCATCAGCGGGATATGATACGGCTCCGCAGGTGTCGCCTGAACCCGCTCCCCAAGATCTTTCTCCATGAAGTTGCCGTCGTCGCAATACTCGCGCATCGCTGGGTAAACGCCACCCGCCGCGACGACCTTATCCAGGATACCGAGATCCTCGAAGACCTCTTGCGTCCTTGGCTGAATGCCTTTGCCTCGCGAGCCCGGGAAAGGATCACACGTCTTTTCGATCAGGCGGAAAGAGACCCCTCGCCGCGCCAGTTCTATTGCGAGCGTAAGGCCAGCCGCTCCCGCGCCGCAGATGAGCACATCTGCTTCGAATTCGATTGTCATGTCGTTCTCCATGCGTGTATTATGCACATAATAGGAGGCGGGCCATGTCGTCAAGAAATAATGTGCAAATTACACATATCAGCGAGAAAATCCGTGAACTGCACGGTTCGCTGATCGATATTGTTACCCTTATGAATCAACCCCAGCGTGACGAGGCCCTTGTTCGCGAAGCCGGAATCGCGCTCGATCGAGCCCTCTTCCCGCTCCTCGTTGGGATCGAGCGGCGTGGACCGATCGGCATCGTGGATTTGGCGGCCGGCGTCGGGCGGGACTACACCACGGTTAGTCGGCAGGTCGCGAAGTTGGAGAGCCTCGGGCTTGCTCAACGCAGACAAAGCCCGACTGATCGTCGCGTAAACGAAGTTGTTGTTACGGCGAAGGGCAAGGCAATGACCGACAAGATCGACACGGCACGCGAAAGGATCGCCCTTAGCGTTTTTGCGACTTGGGAGCCGGCCGAAATCGAAGATCTTGTTCGGTTGATGCGAAAGTTCGCGGACGCGATGGGGAAGGAGGCTAGGAAGTCGGACGCTGAGTAGCTATCAAGCCGGCAGCCATCCGAGCCTGTGCAGGCTCGTACATCTCCTCCTCTACGACGTAGCGCCCACCCTCGTCGGGGTTTCAGCGGCTACAATGCTCGGTCTTGCTCAAAACTCTTTCGACTGTTGGTTTTTGGCAGCATATGCTCTTGAAGGGATCAGAACCCTCGCCCCGAGAGTTAGTCCGCCAAGCTATTGAAAATACAGACGGTGCATGCAAGCGGAGCGTGGGTTGTAATGTTGCGTTAAATTATGCAACTTTTGCTCCGGTGAACACCGACAAGTATTGAACCCAAGGCACTGCGGAAAGCGGCCCATCTTGCCTCCTTGAAGAGCATGGAACGACGACCCGCCGTAGCGACGGACTAAGTCTCAGAGGATCAAATCATGGACTTGTGAGATCGATGCAAGTGCTTCAGTGCATAAGCACATCCCCCAGCGCCAGGATCCGGAAGCGGTAACGCAGCAATTCAGTGTTTCTCAGAGAATATTCTCACTCACCTCGCCTACACGGCGGGGATAGGAAAACGCGCGTACCGATCCGGCCAGCCATTACAGTTCGAGCTTTAAAGCCTCATCCATTTGTGCAGGTACCGAACAGCAGATTAGTGCCTCTCCAGCTGCTACGGCACAGCCAGGCTCTGATTGATAGCTGACGGCACCCTTGACAATCTTCGTTCGGCAATCGCCGCAATTGCCTGCTCGGCAGCCGAAGACCGGACTGAGTCCGAGCTGCTCGGCGACTTCCAGCAACGCCCCCCCGCCTGGCTGCCAGAGTGTCTCTTTTCCCGACCGAGTGAAGACGACGCGGATCGGTGCCTTGGCTGCAGGCTTGAGCGGCAGAGAGGACGAGTAAGCACCTGGATCTCGCTTCAGGCCGGAAGGGCCAAACTGCTCTGCATGTATCCGACCGTCTGGGATATTTAGTCCGCGCAGCCCGTCATATATGGATTGCATGAAGGAAGATGGTCCGCAGATATAGAAATCATAGTCGTTAAATGGCAGATGTGCGTTCAACAGCGTCATGTCGACGCGACCGACTGCATCAAAAAGACCTTCGTCCTCGACATCGGGCGCTCCGAGCACCCGGATATCTCGAATTGTCCCTTCGCTGCGCTCAATCAGTTCGCCGATTTCGCGATCAAACGCTCTTTCAGCAGAGACATGCGACGACCGGAACAACCAGATTCCCCGCCGATAGCGCGTCCTGTCGCCAGTTTGGACAACGTGGCGCAGCATGGACAGCAACGGCGTGATCCCGATGCCAGCAGCGAGGAGAACGGCCGGCCGGTTCCGTTCCATCGCGTCGATGGTAAACGCTCCGACCGGTGGCAGTGCCTCGATCTCGTCGCCTTCACGCAGTGCGTGCAAGAGCGTTGATGCCCTACCCTGACTCTTCACGCTCAATCTGTAGAAGCCATCCAATGGAGCACTGGATATTGTATAGCTCCGACGAAGCGAGTCCGCCCCGTCCCTCATTCTGATCGGCAGATGCTGGCCCGCAAGGTGGGGAATGACAGCTTCTTCATCGACTGGTGCAAGGTGAAGCGAACGGACGGTGGAACTCTCCCGAATGGCCTTCTGCACGCGGAAGCGCCGCCACGTCTTTGGCTGGGCTGCTATCTTTAAGCGGCTAGCGGCCTCACTCCATCCGCCTGTCATCAAACTGTTCGGTGACATACCGCCTTCGATCAAGCTCCACCGCAGCGGCAAGGCGTCTTTGCGCATCACCACCTTCTCTGGCATGACATGCCACAGACGCTCGGCGCCCTCGAAGGCGGCAATTTCGGGTGAATCCAAAATGACGTCGACGCGGCCGGTGATCTGCAGCATGTCGCCCGTCTCGTGATCCACGAACAGAAGTCCGGCGCGCGAATTGATGATGAAGTTACCAAGCGTGTTGAAAAACTGATTTCCATTGAAATCCGGTATGGTCAGGCCACCATCGGCATCCACGCGGACGAAACCGCGTCGGCCGCCCCGATGGGAGACATCCACCTGCCGTCCCTCACCCTCGCGCTCCACATATGAGGCAACGAAGAGGGTGTCGGCAGCTGTGATGAGACCCCGTGCGTCTGCGTCCAGTCCATTTGAAACCAGCACCTCGGACCGCCTCGGCAAAGCCGGATCGCGCACAAAGCTGAACTGCCGATTTTGGATGTAGCGCGGACAGTTGCCGAAGCTCTGCCCGACTGAAACGGAAAAGCGTTCGTTGCCGCTGCGGATGACAGTACCATTTAGCCGATTGCGTCGGCGCGTTATTAGATCGACGCCAACCAGACCGATCGGTTCCCCATCGATGATGCCGGCTTCGGCCGGATCATCCGGATCGCTCGCGGCATTAATATCCAGCGTCAGAGGATCGGGCGAATGCAGAAAGCCTGGCCGTCCGCTGCGGATCGTCGCCCATGGCATGCCATCACGATCGACAGATCCGATCACGATGAAGGGCAGCAGCGAATAGAACTCCCGGTGCTGATCGAGCATAAAGGTGCGCAGGACCCTGCGGCCGATGGGGTCCATCTGCTCGACCACGCCGGCGTGCCGCTGCAACTGCAGTTCACCCGCATGCCATGGTGACGATGGTGAGGATTCTTCAGCAGGCATCGGCCTCTCCTTTGGGAAGGCAGCCGGAACCAAGGTCCCGGCCGCAAGATTGTCTCAGGCTGCGAGGCCGACCGGCGTTTTGGGGAAAGGGACGAAACCGGGCAAAGCTTCGATCCGCGCCAGCCACTGGAGAACATGCGGATGCGCTGCCAGGTCGACATTGCCTTCCGGCGCGCCAGCGATGTAGCTGTAGAGTGCGACATCCGCGATCGTCGGCGTTTCGCCTGTCATGAAGGGGTGATCATCAAGCTCCGCATTGATGAGGGCAAGAACCCGGTGAGCGCGTGCGATCACCTCCTCGGCCCGGAAATCTGCCCCGAAGACCGTAACCAATCGCGCCGCGCATGGGCCATAGGCAATCTCTCCGGCCGCGACGGATAGCCACTTCTGGATCTTCGCGGTGGAAGCCAGATCATCCGGCAGCCAGTCTTTGCGTCCGAACTTCGTGGCGACATAGACCAGGATGGCATTGGAATCGTTGACGACGACATCGCCATCTTCGAGCACCGGCACCTGCCCGAACGGGTTTAGCTTCAGGAACTCGGGCGTCTTGTGCTCGCCATGCGCCAGATCAACGTCGACAATCTCAGCTTTCACGTTGAGCAGAGAAAGGAAGAGGCGGGCGCGGTGCGCATGACCCGAAAGTGGAAAGTGATAGAGTTTCATCGCTGGCTCCCTTGAGATCCGGACACCATCATCCGGCGATGGCAGAAAGGTAGCGGCATCCATCTTTTCGTAGTAGAGCTCCATTTCTGGAGTCATCCTCTCGTTTTATGGAAGGCATATATGGATCGGCTTGATTCCATGGCGGTGCTGCTCTCTGTCGTGGAGCATGGCAGCCTTTCCGCCGCGTCACGCGCAATGCACTCGCCGCTCCCGACAGTCAGCCGCAAGATCGCCGAATTGGAGGCTCATCTCGGCGTGCGCCTGATCACTCGCACCAGCCGCCGGATTCTGCTTACAGAGGCCGGGGAGAGTTATGTCGCGGCAGCACGCGAGATTCTCGAGCGAGTGGAAGACGCCGAACGCCGTGCCAAAGGAGAATATGCGGCGCCGAAGGGTGATCTGACCATGACGGCGCCGATTGTCTTCGGCCGCTTGCATGTGCTGCCGGTGATCACGGACTTCCTGAAGGCCTATCCGGATATCAACATTCACCTGACGCTGAGCGATCGGACGGTCAGTCTCGCTGACGAACATATCGATGTTGCTCTGCGCATCAGCGCGCTTTCAGACAGCAGCCTGATCGCGATCCGTCTGGGTTCGATCCGCACCACGACCTATGGCAATCCCGACTATCTGAAGCGGCACTCCCTTCCCTCAAATCCTCACGACCTCAAGGACCATGATTGCATCGCCTTCAACGGAGTACTGTCAACGCGGTCATGGACGTTCCGCGACGGGGCAAAGGAAGTCGAAGTGCCGATCCGGACGCGCCTTTCCGTCAACACGGCAGAAGCGGCGGTCGATGCTGCAGCCGCCGGTCTCGGGATAACACGTGTCATGGCTTATCAGGCGAAGCGAGCAGTCGATGCCGGCTTGCTGGTGCCGCTGTTGGAGACTTTTGAACCGAAGGCGTCGCCGGTTCATCTCCTCCACATATCGGAGGGCCTGATGCCGCTCAAACTCAGAACGTTCCTCGACTTCGCAACTCCGCGACTGAGGGAATTGTTGAGATAGGGTAGGGCTTTCCCACATACGAAGGTTTTGTGAACGCCTTGAACGGATACGAACCGGCGACCTGTTTATCGGGTCGGAACAAGATTAGTGCAAATCGATGGGATGGAAGGCTCTCGCTCCACCGGTGCTAGGATGGCATCGGTTAGGATGGACAAACCGGGAGCGTTCCATCCCATCGATTTCGGACTGCTCTTGTTCTGACCCCATGATGTTCATGCTACGTTCGACCTTATCGTGTCGCTGGGAACAGTTCTTGTTCCGACCCCGCTTTGACGAGACGCTTCCGATGCCACCCTGACAATGCGTGCGGGAGCGAACCGCACCAAAGTTTCCCGCAGCGTCATGGTCAGAAACCAAGGCGCGAAATAATTTACAGCCTTCATCTCCGCAAAGCCGTCATTGGTCATGCCAACCCCGGCGAATCCTAAAGTGCGCATCCAACCCTTAACGTGCGAGCGGAATTAGTTACCAGGTGCGCGAAACTGCGGAGAGCCTGACATTCTCTCCGCTATCATTGGAGAGGTTGCCGGCTGGCAGTGGGTGCGTTATGCCTGAGACAGGTTTTGCGAACAGCCGTGTCCCCGGTGGTCAACACGGAAGCAACATGATGCCTGATGTTGGTATGAAAACGATAACGAGGAGCAGAAATTCCGCTTTGCGCGGGAAGTGGGCATCAGCCTGGGGATACCCCTTGGCCGCTTCGGCCGTCTTCCTCATGTTTATTCTGCGGTACTTCCTCATGGGCATCCTCGATGACCGTGCAATCTACATCCTGTTTGTGCCTCCAATCCTCCTGGCCGTCGTCATCGGGGGGTTCGGACCCGGATTGCTGGCGCTTTTCCTGGCATCTTGTTCGGCAAGCTATCTGAGATCGCTAACCCCAGGCGGGATCCAGATCCCCGAGCTGGCCGTCTTCGGGGCCGTCGGCATGGCAATCGCGTACATGGGCGGATCGCTCAGACACCTGCAGCATAATTTCGAGGCAGCAGAAGAAGCACTGGACACGCGCGAAGCGCATCTACGATCGATACTCGATACTGTGCTGGACGCGACCATTGTCAGCGAGCAGGACGGAACCATCGTCTCTTTCAATGCGGCGGCGGTCAGGCAGTTCGGATACTCCGAGGACGAGGTGATCGGTCAAAACCTCAGAATGCTGATGCCACAGCCGTATCGGCACGAGCACGATGGCTACCTCCATCGTTATCTGGCGACCGGCGAAAAGCGCATCATCGGAACTGATCGGGTGGTGGTCGGCCAGCGCAAGGACGGAACAACTTTTCCGATGAAGCTCGCGGTTGGAGAAACGCGCCGGGGGGGCAAGCGGTTCTTCACCGGCTTCGTGAGAGATCTCACTGAACGTGAGGAATCAGCTGCCCGCCTCCAGGAGATTCAGACGGAATTGGCGAGATTGGCCCGACTGAACGAGATGGGTGAGATGGCATCTACTCTGGCCCACGAGCTAAACCAGCCACTTTCGGCGATCGCCAACTATGTTCATGGTTGCGCGCGCATGCTTCAGGGCTCAGAAGACGCTCGGGACAGGCAGTTGCATGAAGCCTTGAGGGAAGCAGGCGAGCAAAGCGTCAGGGCAGGACAAATAATTCGCCATCTGCGCGAATTTGTGACAAAGGGCGAGACCGAAAAACTGCCCCACAAGCTCCGCCAGTTGGCTGAAGAAGCCGGGGCGCTGGCGCTAGTAGGATCCAGGGAAAAAGGCGTGCGGTCCGTCTTTGATTTTGCAGCGGGTGGCGACATGGTGATGGTCGACCGCATCCAGATACAACAGGTACTCACAAACCTGATGCGCAATGCAGTCGAGGCGATGGGAGATTGTCAAAAGAAGGACCTTCGAGTGAGCATCAAACCCGCTGGACACGACGAAGTCTCAGTGGTCGTCGAAGATTCCGGTCCCGGCATTCCGAGCGAGATCGCCGATCAGCTATTCAAGCCTTTTGTCACAACCAAGGCTGGCGGAATGGGGGTCGGACTCTCGATATCGAAACGCATCGTTGAAGCCCACGGCGGCGAGATGACCGTGTCGCGCAGCGAGCTTGGAGGTGCATGCTTCAGTT
The DNA here is from genome assembly GCF_041954855.1 of Agrobacterium sp. LR_9. Taxonomy (NCBI): domain Bacteria; kingdom Pseudomonadati; phylum Pseudomonadota; class Alphaproteobacteria; order Hyphomicrobiales; family Rhizobiaceae; genus Agrobacterium; species Agrobacterium sp. LR_9. The sequence continues at coordinate 18,154 of NZ_JAVAYA010000038.1, read as the reverse complement.
TCACACTGCCAACCTATGAGGGGGAGGAAAATGGCGAACGATGATTTCACTGTGCACATCGTTGATGACGAGGAAGCGGTCAGGAAATCGCTCGCTTTCATGCTCAGCATGAGCGGTCTGGGTGTAAGAGTTCACGAAACGGCTACCGCTTTCGCATCACTTGCGCCCAAACTTCAGCGAGCCGTCCTCGTCACTGATCTTCGGATGCCGGACATGAGCGGTGTCGACCTTATACGCCGGATCCGCTCGGAGGGCGTGCTTATACCGTCAATCGTTATTACCGGGCACGGGGACGTGCCGATGGCCGTGGAGGCCATGAAGGCTGGTGCTGTGGACTTCATTGAAAAACCATTTGCCGATACGACTATCATCGACGCGATTTATCGCGCGGCTGACCGCCTGGAGTCCCACATTCCCGAAACTGAATCGGCAGAAGAAGTACGGAAAAAGGTCGAGACTCTGAGCGAACGCGAGCGGCAGGTTCTTGCCGCGGTGGTCGCGGGTCAACCCAACAAGTCGATCGCTTTCAATCTCGACATAAGCCCGCGAACGGTGGAGGTTCACCGGGCCAACGTCATGGGAAAAATGAAGGCTCGAAGCCTTCCGGAACTGGTCCGAATGTCACTGTCGATTGAAAGCTCTCTTGAGGGAGACCCGGACGGGACTTGATCCAGGACAATGCGCCCGGGAACCAGGTACGATTAGCTGATCCGGCACGTCAAGTTGCTGCAATGTTCCCGGTGTCAGATTGCCAACCACGCCAGTTATCGTTTCGATTGTGAAAGACCCAGCGCTATCCCGCGCGCTGGCGTTCGCATTGCGGGCTTACGGGTATGAGGTCGCGACGTTCCGGTCCTGGAAGCTCGCTGAGCAAACGGTACGGAAAGCCACTTGTGTGATCCTCGACAGCTGCCTTCCCGATCCCGACCGGGAGGCATGTCTCGCGTCACTCGGCGCACAGATACCGGTCCTGTTCCTCGCAGAGAACGAGATGGTTAATATCGAGAGACCATGCGTGCAAGTTCTCTACAAGCCGCTGACGGGCCCTGATATTGTGACCGCGCTGATGACGATACGTAAAAACCCTTAGTGGAACGAACGAATTTCGCTGAGCATCGCTGTCCGGCATAGTCCGGGCATTCCAATTGAGGGTCAGCTCAAATGCTTGCTTCCACTTCCGCCAATCACTCCCCCCGTCATTCGGCCACAGCATCAGGTCGCCCAACGGGCGCACTTCGCCCGCGTCCCGTCATTTTCCATGCCCCCGACACTGAAATTTATGCGCAGGGTGAGAAATCAGGCGCGCTCTACAAGATCGAGTATGGAGCGGTGCGTATCTACCGCCTCCTCACCGACGGCCGCAGGCAGGTGGTTGCGTTTCACATAAAAGGAGAAACATTCGGTTTTGAGGCTCGCGGCGTTCACAGCTTCTATGCGGAAGCAATTGTGCCAAGCGGATTAATCTCGGTCGAGGCAGAAGGAAGCGAACCCCACCGCAACGACCTGATGACACTCGCCCTGCAAAGCATGATCCGCGCTCAGGAGCATCTGCTCGTGGTAGGTCGCCAGAGCGCACTGGAAAAGCTTGCGGTGTTTCTCGTCGATCTTGACCGTCGCCAAGGGCATGACGGCATTATTGATCTGCCGATGACGCGAACAGATATCGGCGACTATCTTGGCATGACGGTTGAGACAGTTTCGCGCAGTATGTCGAAGCTTCGCGAAATGGGTATCGTCCGCCTGAAGAACACGCGTTGCATCGAAGTCCTCAGACATGACAAGCTGCGGGCGATCGGCGAATAGTCGTCCCCGCGTGCGGAGAAATCGGTATACCTCTGTGATGATATATCGCTTTATGCACCGAACTGGGGCTACACCCGCGGAGCCAGGGGACAACAGCACACGTCCCGTTGTCGGGTCAGTAGCGTCCAGTTTGATGGATTTGGCAACTTGTTCCGCGATCGACCGAGCCGAACGGGCGATGACGTCAGCTAGAGCAGATCCTGTGATCGATGAATCGATTGTGAAGTGACGGGGCGAGCGGGAGCTGATTCAACATCCACTGCGAAAGAGGTGGATGATGGGACGAGCACTGAGCGATGATCTTCGACTACGCGTGTTAAAAGCGTCTGCGGCGGGCATGTCTGCGCGCCAGTCGGCGGCGCGGTTCGGGGTTGGGATTTCGACGGCGATCCGGTGGATCGCACGAGCGAGTGACGGTGAACCTACGTCCCGGCCGCAAGGCTGGCGACGGCCATCGGTCCTTGATGCACATGAGACGTTTGTCGTGGCCATGATCGACGACCGGAAGGACGTGACGCTCGATGAAATGGTCGAGCGTCTGTCTGTTGAGCGGCAAGTAGGTATCAGCCGAAGCGCGCTCGGCGCCTGGCTGCGGGGCCGCGGCTGGACGTTTAAAAAAAGTCCGCACATGCATTGGAGCAAGACCGGCCGGACGTCCTGAAACGCCGGCGAGCCTGGTTTGAAGGGCAGCTCGACCTCGATCCGGAGAAGCTGATCTTTATAGACGAAACCAGTCTCTCGACGAAGATGGCGTGTCTGCGAGGGCGTGCCATTCGAGGTGAGCGTTGCCGAGCTGGCGTGCCGCATGGCCACTGGAAAACAACGACATTCACCGGCGCGCTCCGCCTCACAGGCATGACCGCACCCTTCGTTTATGATGGAGCGATGAACGGCAATGTCTTCCTGGCCTATGTCGAGCAAGTGCTCTCGCCGACCCTTCAGACCGGCGACGTCGTCGTTATGGATAACCTTCCGGCCCACAAGGCAGCCGGGGTGCGCGACGCCATCGAGCGCGCCGGCGCCAAACTCATGTTCCTGCCACCCTATAGTCCCGACTTTAATCCCATCGAAAACGCATTCTCCAAATTGAAAGCCATGCTGCGGGCTCGGGCGGAGCGGAAAATCGACGCCCTATGGGATGCCGTCGGCACATTGATCCCCCGATTCACATCCGCAGAATGCGCAAACTACTTCAGGGCTGCAGGATATGACCCGGATTGAACAGGATCTGCTCTAGTCATCAAGCAACAGAGAGGCTAATTCAAGGTCCGCAACCAGATGGTTGGCAAAACCCCCTCGAAGAGCCGCACGAACAGCGTCACGTTTGGCGCTTCCACTCACAACGAGCAGACCCTTCATCGATCGCAACAGATCATGGTCGACACCGACGAGGCGTTCGTCGAGCTCGCCAAGTACCGCCTTCCCCTCGACGTCGATGAAACGCCCCGCGATAATCCCGACTGCCCCACGCCGGTAGTAGTCTTCAACCTCTTCGACAGTTGCAATCTTGAACTGGACGACATGAGTGTCGGGTGTGCAGGGGCTCAGCGAGAATAGCGACTTGTTACAGCTTCGGATGCCTTCGAGCTGATCGCGGATGATTGGCTCGGCTCGTAGCGCGTTGGCAAGAGCCGCGCTGGAGACGACGGCGGGCGCGTTGAAGGTGATACAACGCGCGTCCAGCCGACGAGCAATTTCCGTCGTACAGCTTTCCGATGTGCTGAGCAGGGGATTTGCGAGGGAACCTAGAAGCTGACGAACGGTCAGGTCCCTGATCGGCCAACTCGGCACGAACTCCGAAACGAAATAGACCGTCTGCCCCCACGAAACGCCGAGCACATCACCTTCCTGCAGGAAATCCGGAAGATGATAGGCTGCAACCTCGCAGACGGCGCGAGTCAAAGTCTCGCCTTCCCGTCCCTCGGCGGGGACGATGTGCACGCTTTCAAGGCCAAACTTCTCCTTCAGCGCGTCGGCGGTTGCATTCATCCGGTAATGCTCGGGCGAAACCTGAATGCCAACGATCTTTCGCTCCTTAGCAAGTTTCAGATAACTGATTACTGTCGGGCGCGAGATCGAGAGCGTTTCAGAAATTTCGCCCTGATTGAGATTTCGGACGTAATACATCCACGCAACTTCAGCGATGATCTTGTTGGATGGATGCTGCTCTCTTTGCATTCTACGTCCGCCTTCGGGTTTCATCCCTCGGTTGCCTCGTTCAATACCTCTTCAGTGATTACCAGATCGTCGTCAAGAGCGCGGTCTGGCTTCAGTCCTAAAGCAGCAATTGCCCCGTGATAGCCGCGCACCGCCTCCGCCGGGCTGGCATTACCGTCCGCCACAGCACGAAGCCAGGTGATCAGCGACGGCTGATGTTCGGCGGAGTTGATCTTGCGGCCGAAGAGCGCAAGTCTCGCACCGTACTTTTCCGCCTGCAGCACAAGCTCGAATGTATCGCGCAGCGTCCCAGAGCCGCCACCCAGAATACCAACAACGACACTTGGATCGTAGGCAGCGAGCTCCTCCATAGCCGCGGGTCCGTTGTAGGCGACCTTCAAAAACTGGGGCCGCTCTGCCAATGTCAGGCCCGCGAGAGTCCGGATTATGCAGTCGTTGACGTAGGCCCCTCTTTCGCCATCGGGAAAGCCGGTTTGCATGTTCGGATTGAATACTTCGAGGAAATACTCCTTGCCGAGTGCCCGCACGTCGCGCCGAAATTTCCCGAATGCCTCGAGCGAAGCATGGTCGGCATCCGTATCGTTATTGAAGGTAATCGAATAGAGGCACAGATCTGCCTGAGCCAGCGACAGGTCGATCGAGCGGAAGGGCCGCGACGGCGTCTCGCGATAGCTGCCGCCACGGATGACGCTCCACATGTCCGTCGCATCGTTGGCGCGGAAGGCAGGCTTGACATTACTACTGGCGAAGGCGCCTCGCGTCTGCAGCATTTCCATGTTGGAGGTAGAAGTCAGCATGATGTCGACGCAATCCTGCGCGATAAGCGCTTCGATTTCATCCACGAATTCCATGCGGGTCCGATAGCGCTCCGGCCTGCCGTCCTTGCCACGGCGAAGACCAGCGGTCGGGATACCGCCGGACATGTCGCAGTCCTTGGCATCAGCAAGGATGAAATCGCCTTTGCGATAGCCACCGGCAAGAATGCGGTGAATCTTTTCATCATAACGTGTCGTCATTGTCATTCCTTTGAGAAGCGCGCCTTCAGCCTGCGTTGCGCAGGGAGCGGCCAGTCTCGATTGAAAACACATGGATGCTGGCGGGCTCAATGGAGAAACTCACCGGCTGTCCAGCCTCAAGCGTCCGGAAGGCTTTGGTGACGAAGGACATTTCCTGACCATCGACATTAACGATCACCTGCCCCTCGCTGCCCATGTTTTCGACCAGGACAATTCTGCCGCTAACGACATTCTGATCGCCGGGCGACGCAAGCCCCATCTTCGAGGGCCGCAGCCCTACCTCGACCTTGGTCCCAGGCGCGAGCCCGACGAACTCGTCGCTGGGCACCCGCAGCCGCATGGAGCCTGCCGCAAGCTCGATCCCGTCACCGTCACGGCTTACATCGCAGATGCGGAAGTTCATGGCTGGCGAGCCAATGAAATCGGCGACGAAGCGGGTTGCGGGTCGGTCAAAGATTTCTGCCGGTGTACCCTGCTGCTCGATCGCGCCAGCACGCATCAAAACGATCCGGTCCGCAATAGTCATCGCCTCCAGCTGGTCATGCGTGACGAAGATTGTCGTCGTTTTCAGTTCCAGGTGCATCTTCCGGATCTCTGTCCGAAGTTTCTCGCGCAGCTTCGCGTCGAGGTTGGAGAGCGGCTCGTCGAAGAGGAAGAGCTTCGGCGTCTTGATCATGGCACGCGCCATCGCGACACGCTGCTGCTGCCCACCCGAGAGATTCTTGGGCTTGCGTTCCAGGAAGCTCTCGAGCCCCAGAAGCCCCGCGACATGCTTCACTCGGCGGGAAATCTCATCCTGTGGCACCTTCTGCCGGCGCAAGCCGAAAGCGATGTTCTCCTCGACCGTCATATGCGGATAGAGCGCGTATGACTGGAAGACCATGGCGACGCCGCGCTCACCCGGATGCAGGTGCGTGACGTCCCGGTCACCGATGCTGACTGTGCCATCGGTAATCTCCTCAAGTCCTGCGATCATCCGCAGCATGGTGGACTTGCCGCAGCCGGAGGGGCCGAGAAAGACAACGAATTCCTGATCGGCAATGTTCAGGTTCAGGTTCTCGATCACCGTGTGCCCGCCGTAAGACTTGCGGATGTTGACGCATCGAATGTTTGCCATGATGACCTTTCCTATCTCCGGGCGGGCTTCATCATGCCGTTGATGAAGCTCATCAACAGACCGATAAATACCAGCGGAGGAATAACGAGAATGACGGTGGAGGCATTGATGACGCCCCAGGGAACTTCCTTGCCGAGCGACGTGATGGATGCGGCAACGACCGGTAGCGTGGCATTGCCAGCGGCAAGTGTCAGAGCCAGAAGAAGTTCGTTCCACACCAGCACGAAGGTGAAGACCAATGCGCCAAAAAGTGACGGCATGGCGATCGGCAGCGCGAATTTCAGAAATATCTCGCCCGGACCGCAGCCCTCCATGGCGGCGGCCTCCTCGATCTCCCTGGGGACCCGCTCGAAAGCGGGCACAGACAACCAGATGACGGTCGAGATGGTTGTCACAAGATAGACAAGGACAAGGCCCGTCAACGTGTCATAGAGGCCAAGATCCAGATAGAGCACGATGAACGGGATAGCGATCGCCACTGGCGGCATGAAGCGCAGCGACAGCACGAAGAACTGCATGTCGTCCTTCAATGCCCGGACGTGTCGGGCCAGCGAATAGGCCGCGGGAACCCCGAGCACGGCACCGATGATAACCGAAGCTCCGACTACGACGACAGAATGCCCCAGCCCCTGCCGGATCGACGGGTTTTGCAGGATGGTGGCGAAATTCTCAAGCGTAGGTGAGAAGAACAGTTTCGGAACAGGAGTGATGATGTCCTTTAGCCGCTTGAACGAGCCGAGCACGGTCCACAGAATCGGCGTCAGAGCGATGAAGACCATGAGCGCCAGAAAGACGCTTGCAATGGAATTGCGGATCAGACGGCCCATTTGCGGATACCTCTCCAGATGAGGGTAAAGACGATCGTGGTCAGCACGAGCAGCAGGATCGACATGGCCGAAGCATAGGAAATGCGTCCGCCCAGATTGATGCCCGCCTGATAGGCGTAGAGATCGAGCGTCTCGGTCGCAGTGCCTGGTCCGCCGCCCGTCATCACGTAGATGAGATCGAAAGAGCGCAGAGACTCCACGGCCTTGACCAGAGCCAGACTGATGATCGGCGCCTTCAGCATAGGCAGCGTTACATAGGCGTGGATTTCCCACGTCTTCGCATGATCCAACTGAGCCGCCTCGATCGGATCCTTAGGCAGGGTTTCCAGAAGCTTCAGCATGATAACGGTGAAGAACAGGCCCCATTGCCAGATATCGACGACGGCCACCGAAAAGAGCGCCAACGACGGGTCGGCAAGAAATTCGACGGGACCGAAACCCGTCAGCCCGACCAGATAATTGATGAGGCCCAGAGACGGAGAATAAAGGAAGCGCCAGATGAAGGCGGCCGCGACCCGCGGCAGGAGAACGGGAGCCAGAAACGCAAAGCAGATCAGATTGCGCAGCCAGAACGACTTCACGGTCTCGAAAATGAGGACAGACAGGAGCGTTGCTACAACCAGAGCGCCTGCCACTGTCACGATCTCCCAGATCGCCGAGATCTGAAGCGCATTTATGAAACGCCGGTCGGACAGGAGGCGCTGGTAGTTATAAAGCCCTGCGAAATGGTATTCCGGGTAGCGCAACGAACGGTCCATGAGCGAGAAGTACAGCGCTCCGGCGATGGAAATCAGCGCCAGAATGGCAACCACAGCAAAGCCCGGTGTCAGCGTCCAGAATAGGAAACGTCGATTGTTCATAACGTGCTCTTCGGATTGAGGGCTGCGGCCAGCCCTTATAAAGCGCCGGCCGCAAGGTATGACTATTTCACGCGGCGAAGCGCATCTTCCGCCTGGAAGGCCACGTCATCGAGCGACTGCTGGATGTCCTTTTGGGTGCCCGTGAAGATTTCTTCGAGCGCCAGCCCCAGATTGTCGCCGATTTCCGGCCAGGCCGGGTTTGCCATGATCAGGAGCCTGGTGCGCGAGCCGGTTGCCAGAAGTGCATCAATATATTCGGCCGGCACGGCCTTCTTGAAGGCCTCGCTTTGCAGCGTCGATTTGCGACCGATGTCGGAGGCAATGCCATCGGCAAGACGGCGCTGTTCCATTTCCTTCGAGGTTGCCCAACCCACGAAATCGCCGGCAACCCTGCGCGTGCATTCGTCCTTCGCTCCGCTCTTGGAGACCGCAAAACCATGGCCCCAGCCAGCCGATCCCAACGGCTCGGGCGGCGGCATGTAGCCGACATTGCCCTTGATGGCAGACTTTTCCGGATCTTCCATCCAGGGCCCGAACACGTCGGACTCGATGAGGAAGGCGACCTGCCCGCCCCGGAACGCCTCGACCGAGTCAGACCAATTGAACGTGCCCACCCCCGGAGGAGCATATTGCATCAGGTCGAGGTACAGCTTGGTTGCCTCGACGCCCTTTTCGGAGTTGAAGACCGGCTTGCCGTCCTTGTCCTGCCACTCACCACCGAGGCCACGGAAGAAGGGTGTCCAGCGCCAGACATTCATGCCCGAGCCGCGCTGGCCACGTGCCGACCAGCCATAAAGCTTTTGGCCCGGATCGTTAACCTTCTTGATGTCGGCGACCAGTTCGTCGAGCGTCTTTGGCGGCTGAAGCCCTGCTTTTTCAAGCACGTCCTTTCGATACATGAGAATGTCGCCGCCGCCGACGAGCGGTGCGAAATATTGCGTGCCCTTGAAGGTGGCAACGTTGCTGAGATCCGAGCGGAAATCGGCGATGTCGTAGTCCTTCGGTAGAACATCGGTGAGCGGATAGAGCCAACCCGCCGTCGCATATTCCGGCGTATTGGCTTCGTCCACGTAATAGACCTGATAGGCCCCGGCTCCCGTCGAGGCGTCAAGCCGCGCCTTGGCGCGCCGCTCGTTTTCGCCGAGCAGGTTGATCTTGACCGTCGTTCTCCATTTCGCATTAAACTCACCGACATATTTGTCGAGTTCGGTCACCGAGGGCATGCCCTGCGCGATCACATTGATCGCGGGCACCTTGCCCACACAAGCGTCCTCGGCGGCTAGTGCCGCCCCCGACATGGCTAAAAGGCTTGCAGAGAACAGCAGCGCAGATTTCAGTCTCATGATTTTCCTCCTCCAGGACTGTCAGACTTCAGTGTTCAGCTAATGGGTCAAAGAGTCCCGCCAGCCGGCGATCCAGGCGAAGAAACTCGCCATATCGTTCCTCGTAAAAATCGCGAAGCTGCGGACGCGGCTCGGCAGTGCGCTCAACGCGGCACATCGCTTCTGCAGCAAAGTGCAGATCGGAGCAGTGGCCCGTGGCCACCGCCGCACACATCGCGGCCCCTAGTGCGCCTATCTCCTCACCTTCCGGCACTTCGACAGGAAGGCCGCAGACATCGGCAAACACTTGAGCCCAGATGGCGCTCTTCGACGCGCCACCGGCAAACCGGATCTTTTGCGGACTTTGCGGCGCCACATAGCTTACGACATTTTCGGCATGGCGGCGGTGCTGGAAGGCGACCCCCTCGTAAATCGCGCGCAACATCGAGGCCTGATCATCGCTGTTGGTCATACCGACGAAGGCGCCGCGACGGGGTGCAGGACCGCTGACGAACGGCATGAAGTGGCAGCGCCTCGACTCTACTTGGCTCTGAGCGACCAGGGCATTCGCCTGTTTCACGTCGGTCGAGGCACCCATGGCGCGGCTCAGATACCAATGCAGGTTCGCCGCCGAGGTTGGGCTGCCGTCGGCGAGAAGGCGGCAAGCGCGATCGCGATGGATCATGTTGAGGATAGGTGGCCGTTTCGTCATCGGAGCTTGCGACTCGACAGCATTGATCGACCAGGTGCCAGCAATCATCGTAAGCGTGTCGGGACCGACCGATCCGGCGCCGAGGACGCAGGCGCTTACGTCCATCATTGCCGCGACGACTGGCGTGCCGGTCCTCAACCCTGTTTCCTCCGCCGCCGTACGCGACACCTGTCCCGCGATGCCCGAATTCTCGACAATCTCAGGCACGCGATTGGCAAATTCGGGAACTCCAGCTGTTTCGAAGAGCGCATCGTTGTAGCCGCCACGGGCCACATCCAGCATGCCGCCGCCACTCGCATCCGTCGGGTCCGTCGTTGCGACGCCAGTCAGCCGCATCCGCAGGAAGTCTTTGCAAGCCAGCGCCCAGCGCGTTTGGCGAACGACCGCCGGTTCGTTTCTCGCAAGCCAGACGAGTTGCATAAGCGTCTGGCCACCCCAGATCTGCTGTCCGGTGATCGCTTCGATCCGCTTGCCCATGCCATTTCGTGTGAACTCATCGACAATACCTTGGGCCCTGTGGTCGACAGAGACGATGCCATCTCGCGTCGCCCTGCCCTCGGCGTCGACCAGAAACACGCCATTGCCAAAACCCGTGCAGGCTACAGCCGCAACGCGATCGGCCTTAATCTCTCCGCTGGTTAATTGACGGATCGCGGTGGCCGTGCCGCGCCAGAATGCTTCGGGCTCGCGCTCAACCCACCCGTTTTCGCGATGGACCGTGACGACTTCAATGCTGCGTTGGGCAACAAGTCGGCCTGTCATGTCAAAGACCGCAGCCTTGACCGCAGTGCCGCCGGCATCGACGGCAAGAAACAGATCAGCCATGGCGACGCCCTCCCAGAGGCCCTTGGTCGGATCCTGCAAATGAAAGCGCGGAATTATTCAGACAACGAGCGATTTCGTTCTCGCCCCATTCGGCTGGCTGGCCGCGCTCACCAGCCAGGATTTGCCCCAGTTCATGCACAAGCGAAGGCGTGCACGCGCCATCGAGCGCGATTTGGGAGCGCCGAAAGATCACGTCATCGAGATGCACGGCGGCTCGTTCCCTTATCAACCAAACGATCTCGTTGCGGGTGAAGCTTGGCAGGTTCCTGAGCGCCTGATCGGGCATCTCGGAGCAAAATTCCGCGACCCGTTCTGCAATGACGCCGTAACGGGAATAGAGCTCCCCAGCTCTCTCCGGTGACACTGCGTAACGTGTGGCGAGAGAACGCTTTGCGCGACCGAGGCTTATCTCATCTCGTGGAAAACCGACCGCGCCTGGGTAATCGCGGTCTGCTGTACTGGCTTGTCGTGTCACATTGAGATGCCGGAATATCTGGTCGGCTACCTGTTCGCCGAAGGCTCGAAACGTCGTCCATTTGCCACCGATCAGGGACAGAAGCGGCACGTCGCCATTGATCCAATCCTCGGCGAGACGATGGTCACGGTTAGCACGATTGGCATCGGCGGAACCGCCTGCCTGCAGTGGACGGATGCCCGTCGTCATGAAGACGATGTCCTTCGATCGGATCTCGATGTCGTCAAACAGGCTCGAAATGGCCCGCACCAGATATGAAATCTCGTGTTCGGCGATCGTATTGTCTGATGGGTCGCTCACCGTGATTTCGGTGGTTCCCAGCAGGACCGTGCGATCAAGCGGATAGGCAATGACCATCCGCCCCGTTCCATCGTCGAAATAGAATGCGCGGTTCGCCATGCGCTCGAGAAGCGCATCATTGCGGATCAGAAGATGCGCGCCCTTCACGGGGCGAATGTATCTTGTGGAGCAGCCGAGTGCTGCGTTGACGTCGTCGACCCAGGCGCCAGTCGCGTTCACCACTATTTTGGGGCGGACCGTCGTGGTGGGGCCAGCATCGCCTACCGTGATCGTGAACGCGCCGCCGCCGTCATGGCGCCATCCGGCGTAGTTGATCGCGGCACTGCCAGCGTGTGCAGCCAAGGCCTCCTCGATCATCTCCAGCACCAGAGCCTCAGGATTGCGGATGCGGGCATCGAAGTAGCTGATGACGGCCTTGTAACGCTGCGCAAGACGATGCGGGAATTTGTCGCGCGCAAGGACGATCTTGTGGCGGGGAACTGCGCGTTGCTCACGTCCGAGGTACTCATACAGCGTGAGCGCTATCTTCAGGCCGGTGGCGCTGAATGTACTTCCCTTCCAGTTGAATCCGAGAAAGCGAAGGATCGATCCTGGAAGCCCACGCAAGAAGGTGGAGAGAGGCACGGCTACTTCGAGAGGGCGTACGAAATGCGCGGCGTGATGCAGCAGCCGATTGCGTTCGCGCGCGGATTCCGCAACCAGGTTGAACTCCCGGTTCTCGAGATAGCGCAAACCGCCATGAGCCATGCGCGAGGAGGCACCGGTCGCGCCGCGACAAAAGTCGGCGCTGTCGATCAGAAGTGCAGAGATACCGTTCAACGCGAGTTCTCGTAGGACTGCGACGCCATTCACGCCGCCGCCCAAAATCAGCACGTCAAAACTCTCGCCCGACGCAAGGCGCGTCAGGCTTTCCTCCCGAATTTTCATAATGTCCCCCGCCGCACTGCGAGAGCGCCTCAGGGCGCTAAGTGCATCTAAGACGAGATATAAAGCGCAACTTTTATAATTGTCAAATATAATTTACTTTTATAAATCACAAAGTGTCGCGGAGATGCGCCACTTGCGCGGACACGCCATTAAGCACGCTACTCTGCTTGGCATCTCGTGGGAGATTGATCCATTTCCTGTCCGGCAGTGCCCGCCTGCGCCGGAGAGAAACTTGACTGACTTATATATGGCCGAGACTTCTTCGATGGTCGAGCGACCATTTGATTCGCTTTTCATAGTACCGTCGGATGTAGGCATCTACTGGTAGACAGACCGCCCGATTGTGATGATCTTCCAGTCGCTGGGTAGAAGAGTTCCGTTTTCACCCGACCGAAGAAGCCTTCTCGCGCGGCGTTTTTGTGTGGACAGCCCTTGCGGGCCACAGAACGTATCGGGCTGTCGACTTTCAGCTACGCCATCAGAGAATCTCACCCGACAAGCCGATCCTACGAATTCAGGGTTCCAGCTGGATAGTGTGGAACTTCACGCTCTGATCACCCCATCGATGAACTCGCGCAAAACGTCCCGGTCAAACACCCCTTTGGTGTCCAGCATCCATGATATCGCTTCCGAGGCAGTCCACGGCTTTTTATATGGCCGGGCCGTGAGGGCATCGTAAACATCACTGATCGCGGCCATTCTCGCATAAAGGCTGATCTCCCCGTCACGGAGACCACTAGGATATCCTTTTCCATCCAGTCGTTCGTGGTGATGAAGGCATACATCCAGCACAATTTCAGGCATCCCCTTGCCGCGGGAAAGCATGTGGTGCCCACGTTCCGGATGGAGACGAATGATCTCCATCTCGGCATCGGTGAGAGCACCGGTCTTGGTCAAGATCTCGATCGGCGTCCCGATTTTTCCAATGTCATGAAGGAGACCACCCATTCCCAAAACGGGAACAAGGAATTTATCAATTTTCAGGTGCCGCGCCAGGCGGATCATCAAAGCCGACACGGCCAGGGAGTGAAGGAACGTAGCCTCGTCTTTCGTTTTCATCCGGGTCATGTTTATGAGTACGGACGGATCAACATCCAACGACTGGGTAATTTCTTCGATTACAGGAGATACCGTTTCAACGGTAACAGCAGCCCCGGCACCGACATCATCAAAGATGCTCTTCAACAAGCCAGAGGTCCGCTTAATCTTGTCGGAGGTCAAAATACGTACATTCTAGCCCCTGGACCCGTAAGGCGTCTTCGTCGCCTGACGCAAGGTATCAACCTCGTATTGTCCTGCAACCGCGGGCGTAACGTCCAGCCCTTTTGATGTGTTAATGAAAACACCGTAGAGGTCACCGCTTTTTAGACGTGCCGCTTCCTCCTCACATTCGAGTGTATAGCGATGACCGGAACGGCGCGTTGAGCCAAGATCCTTCAATCGCCTCTATAAACATTCCTACGCGCAGCTGGTCTTTGTCGATACGTTTCAGCATATCTTTCACCATGGGATCGGGTAGCTTTGTCAGGCCGAGCAAAGTGTACAAGGTCGTAATGACGGATTCGCTTTCATGAATGTGAAGCCGCTGCGCCGTATGAGTGCCCAGCGGCCTCTACTCAGAACTCCTTCCAGGACTGTTCGGAAGTTGCGCCGAACGCGTTTGCGATCTTTCGTCCCAGCGCTTTTACGGGTGATGGGACAGGGCGTGGATTGCTCGACGCGAGACGGACGGGCTGATGATACACTGGCTGGCCGCCCAGATTGAACTGCGAGATCAGCTTGTTCAGCGCATCCGCTTCGCTAGCCAGGTTGTGGCTTGCCGCCGTGGACTCCTCGACCATGGCCGCATTCTGCTGTGTGCCCTGGTCAATCGTGTTGACGGCAGTGTTGATCTCTTGGATACCTACCGACTGTTCTCGCGCCGATTCCACGATCGCACTGACGTGGCTGTTGATTTCCTGAACCTCACCGACCATGACTTCCAGAGATTTCCCCGTTTCGCCAACCAGGGTGACGCCGGTTCGCACCTGCTCTCCAGAGGTAATGATAAGTGCTTTGATCTCCTTGGCAGCATTGGCAGAGCGCTGTGCAAGCTCGCGCACCTCCTGAGCCACCACCGCAAAGCCTTTGCCTGCCTCGCCAGCGCGGGCCGCCTCGACGCCGGCGTTCAATGCGAGCAGGTTGGTCTGGAATGCGATTTCATCGATGACGCCGATGATATTGCTGATCTCACCGGAAGATTTCTCGATCTGCCGCATCGCATGCACTGCGTTGCGAACGACCTCCCCGGCCTTTTCTGCACCAATTCTCGTGCGCGAGACAAGAACGCCTGCCTCTTCCGCCCTCTTTGTGGAATCACGCATCGTCGTCGTAATCTGTTCCAGCGCGGCCGCTGTTTCTTCGACGGATGCGGCCTGTTGCTCGGTCCGCTTCGCCAGGTCATCTGCGGCGGATCGAATTTCGTTCGCACCACCGTCGATGCCGCGGGCATTCTCCATGACGGCCTGTAACGCCTCATGCAGTTTGGCCAGAGAGTTGTTGAAGTCGAGACGCAGCGTATCGAGATGGGCGGCGAAGGGTGTCGAAATCCGATAGGCAACGTCGCCGTCAGCCAGACGCTGGAGCCCTGTCGCCAAGGAATCGACGACGAACTGGGATTCCGCCGCCTCGCGCGCCTTTTCCGCTTCTCGTTCCAGGCGCTCCCGTTCGCTCAAGGAACGATTGGCCTGAGCCTCTTCTTCCATGGCTGTTTTCTGTATCGCGTTTTCTCGGAAGACAGAGACCGCGGCCGCCATCGCCCCGATTTCGTCAACGCGGTCGAGGCCGGGGACTTCTATCGAGACGTCACTCTGCGCGAGCCGGCCCATGGCGGCCGTCATCTGCTTGATGGGAGACGCGATGCTGCGCGCGACGAACCACATTGCGGCGATGCCACCCGCTGCAATAACGATCCCGACGATAATCTGGAACAGCGTGTCAGCATTGTTGCGCTCTGCCAGCGATGATGTGAGGGTCGTGGCCTCCGCCATTGCCACCGATTTCGGTACTGTGATGATGACGGACCATGGCGTGCTCGTCCGGCCAATGACAATGGGCGACAGGGCCGTAAACGTCTCTGCATTTCCCTCGACTGTATCGCGACCGGCCTGGATCGATGGAAGTTGCGACGTGGCTGCAGGACTAATCTGGCTGAACGGGCGGCCAATCGCATCCGGATGGTCACTGGAGGCGACGACAAGACCCTTGTAGCTGACAATGTCGACGGCGGCCTTGCCGCCGTAGATCGATGCCTTTACATCTTCCGCAAGCTTCTGGACGAAGTTAAGATCGAAGTCAGCGCCGGCAACACCAGCAAACTTGCCGCCGATGGTGATGGGCACCGACATGGTCGCGAGGTAAACATTTTTACCCTGAACGATATAGGGCAATGGATCCAGGATGCTCTCCCCGGTTCCACTCTTCGGGCCAAGATACCATCCACCTTTCACGACGCCGTTCGGGTGCAAGTCTGCACTGTCATATTCGACCAGCGGTTGGACAGCCAGTTTTCCATCGGCGCTCCGTGTCCAGTAGGGCAGGAAACGCCCGGTGGCATCCGAACCAACATCCTGCTTGTCGCGAAAGAGCTGGTCCTGCCCATCGAGCGCATTGGGCTCCCAAGCGCTATATGTTCCGTTGAAGCGTGGATTGTCCTTCAGGACGTTGAGGAGGATGGCATTGAACTCGGTGCGGCGTTTGCCAACCGGTGTTGTGGCTTCATTGTCGTTCGGCGCCGATATCTCGAACATCCGGGCCATGTTGCGCGCCGAATCGAAGGCCATGTCGAGCGGCGACTTGATCAACGCGGCCTGTGCAAGAGCCAATGTCTTGAGATGGTTCTTGGTGCTGTCTTCCGTTAATGCATCGACGTGTTTGCCGACGAACGCCTTACTGTTGGCGGCGGATTTAATGCTATACCCCACCAGCGCGCCACTTGCCGCGACGACGCAGACGCCCGCGAGAAGGGCAATTTTGAGCTGAATTGATCGAATGCGCACCGTCTCTTACTCCTGGTTCTCGGCGCCTTATGCAGCCTGAGGAGTTTGAGCGTGACCCGCGAAGGTTAATTATCTCAGTATTGAATAATACAGCGCTTGGAATTTGTCGCAAATTTGCGACTAAAAGCCCACGCGCTGAACTAAAGTATATAATTTAAATTGTTTAATTTTACGAATTCACCCAATTATATTTGATTTATATCAATATCAAGCGCCAAGGTATTCTCAACAGTCACAGAATGGCCTCGTGGTTTGGGAGTTGCATGAACTTGCCGAACGCAGCATCATTTCGAAACCGACTGCTGTGTCGCTTGGCCACAGGAAGCAGTCATCCTCCGGAAAAGTTGAGGAGATCGCTTGCCCCCACGCTCACATGGCGTACCATGCCGGACTCATCCTGGGCGCTTTGATTGACGGCTTTCTCGTCCGGTTGTCCCTGACAGAGGCTTTTATGCAGCGGCAGCCACGATGACAACCGGCGCGCTTCTGCTCCAGAGCACAACAGATAAGGTTCTTCATAACCCGGAAGATTCAGCGAGACCGTTTTTCCAATGGTTTCCGCCAGCCAATCTTATCGACTACTCCTGGGTCGCCCTGCCGCAGGCAGTCCGCTGCTGGCCGACCCCCGCGCGCTGCTGCTCTCGTTCGGCACGACGGAGATGGGCATCCGCTATTCCGGTGGTTCACTCGCTAGCGTCGTCAGCTACTTGATGGCAGCCGACGCCCTGACCGTGACGCCGCACAGCGTCGCCTTCGCCTGGGGCAAGGAGAAGACGATCACGGCGCTGCCAATCAACATCCCCCAACTGGAGCGGGCTCTCGCCATCCTGCGCCGCATCGATGCGCCACGCTCGCCGGCCATCGACCAATTCTCCACCTTCGTGCAGTCCAGCTTCGACAGTCTGAAGCACCTCATCAAGCGGCACGACGAGGCCGTGGTCTGGAGCAATTGACCACCGTTCCCCGCGCAGTCCGTGTTAGGGCTGACGATGGCCAGCCCCTGCCTTGTGCCTGCCCGGCCCGAAAACGGCCACGACGAACGCAGCCACGGCCCCCGCACCGGCAATGAGAAAGGTCAGGCGCATCCCGGATGCGATAGCCAACGCCGAAGCCTCCGTGACGTCCGTTGTTCCGACGCCAAGCGCAAAGACGAGACCCATAGCCGACGCGCCGGCAATTAGCCCGATATTACGTGACAAGCCCAGCAGCCCCGATACCGTGCCGCGCCGGTCCTTGGCTACATCCGCAAGCGCCGCCGCGTTGTTGGCCGCTTGGAACAGCTGATAACCGGGAGTGAGCACGATAATCGACAGCACATAGCCTGCGACCCCGATCGTACCCGGCACGATAGCCAGCATCAACGCTCCGACGCCCAGTAAGGCCAGACCGATCACCAGCATGCGACCGCTGCCCCAGGCATCCACGAGCCGGCCGGATGGCACGCCGCTGACGATCGAAATCACTGGGCCGATCGCCATCACCGCGCCGACCTCCGGCACCGTCAATCCCAGCCCCAGGCTGAGATAGAAGGGTCCCACCACCAGCGTCGTCATCATGATGGCAGCGACCAGCACATTCACAAGGAGATTGCCGGCTAGGCTCCGGTCCATCACCGACCACAAGCTCGGCGCCCTGCTATCGACCAAGCGCGCGTCACGCGGCAGAAACGAGACTGCCAGGATCAACGCCACGGCTGCCGGCGGCAGCTGCACCCAGAATATCGCCCGCCAGCCCGACAGCGGGATCAGCAGCCCT
>NZ_JAVAYA010000037.1:0-32881 GCF_041954855.1 Agrobacterium sp. LR_9 | reverse complement strand
TAGCAAAACAAAACCCCGTGCACCCGCGACGGGGTTTTTTGTGTTTCTGGACTTATGAAATTGTGCCGTCAGGGAGAAACTAGGCCGCTGATCACAAAGCCAATCCCACAATCTCCTTCCATGAACAAAGCCATCTTCGCCATTGCCATCGATCAGAAAACGGTGATGATGCGCCATCATTCCATTTCGGATAAAAAATGCCGTGACCGCTGATCCCTTGCATATCCTCAAGACCGTCTATGGATACGATGCGTTTCGTGGAAGGCAGGCCGATATCATTCGGCATGTGGTGGCGGGAAACAATGCCTTCGTTTTGATGCCGACGGGCGGTGGGAAGTCGCTTTGTTACCAGATCCCGGCGCTTGCTCGTAATGGCATGGGGTTGATCGTCTCGCCGCTCATCGCACTGATGGTCGATCAGGTTGCAGCCCTGCGTCAGGCCGGCGTGCGGGCCGAAGCTCTCAATTCCGACCTTTCTCCGGAAGAGCGGCGCGCGCTTTGGCGGGATATGCGGGCCGGCAAGGTCGATATTCTTTATGCCGCGCCGGAAACCCTGCTCAAGCCGGATGTCCTCGATGCGCTGCAATCCATCGACCTGTCGCTGATCGCGGTCGATGAGGCCCATTGCCTGTCGCAATGGGGGCATGATTTCCGGCCGCCCTACCGCCAGCTGGACACGCTGATCGAGCGTTTTCCCGATACGCCGCGCATGGCGCTGACGGCGACGGCCGACGAGCCCACGCGCGCCGAAATTCTCGGCCACCTGGGGATTGAAGAGCACGATGCCTTCATCGCCGGGTTCGACCGGCCCAATATCCGCTATGCGATCATGGAAAAGGATAATCCGCGCGCGCAGCTGAAGCGCTTTTTGAAGGATCGCGACAGTGAGAGCGGTATCGTCTATTGCCTTTCCAAACGCAAGGTGGACGAAACGGCCGCATGGCTGCGGGAGGAGGGTCGCGATGCGCTACCCTATCACGCTGGCATGGACAAGGCTGCCCGCGAGGAGAACCAGACCCGTTTCCAGCACGGCGAGGCGGTCATCATTGTCGCGACCGTCGCTTTCGGCATGGGCATAGACAAGCCAGATGTGCGCTTCGTGGTTCATATCGACCTGCCTGGCAGCATCGAGGCCTATTATCAGGAAACGGGCCGAGCCGGTCGCGATGGTCTGCCGTCGGACGTGCTCATGCTGTACGGCTACGAAGATATTGCCCTGCGCAATCGTTTCATCGAAGAATCTGATGCCGCGGATCAGCGCAAATATATGGAGCGTCAGAAGCTCGATGCGCTGCTTGGCCTCGCAGAAACGGCGAGTTGCCGCCGGCAGGTTCTGCTCTCCTATTTCGGCGACCGGTGTGAGCCCTGCGGCAATTGCGATACCTGCGCCGAGCCGCCGGACCTGTTTGATGGGACTATCGCCGCTCAGAAACTTCTGTCCTGTATTTATCGCACGGGTGAACGTTTTGGCCAGGCCTATGTCATCCGCGTATTGCTGGGTGTCGAGGACGAGCGGATTTGCCGCTTCGGACATGATCAAATCACCACCTACGGGATAGGCAAGGAGCATGACAACCGCACATGGCGCGCCATTTTGCGTCAGCTGGTTGCGTTACGCATGATTGAAGTGGATCTGTCCGGACATGGCGGCCTTTCCATCTCCGAGGATGGACGGCGATTCCTGCGCGAAAAACCGGCATTGATGCTGAGGATCCCATCCGCTCCCCGTTCCGCACGGCAGCAGACGCCCCGCAACACGGCATCGACGGTCTTGCCGGAATCCGATCGCAGTCTTTTTGAGGCGCTGCGTGCGAAGCGTATGGAAATTGCCCGGGCACAGAACGTTCCGCCCTATGTGATTTTCCACGACAAGACCCTCATAGAACTTGCGGCGGCAAAACCGGCCTCGGCGCAGGAAATGGCTGGGATTCCCGGCGTCGGAGATACCAAGCTCGAGCGATACGGACCTGCCTTTCTGGCGGCGATCATGCAGCACGCCGCTGGCGAATGACCGGCAGATCCAAATTAATAGCCGAGTAATAAAACCGCAGAGCGTTGCGAAGGCTCAGCCGGTCGTGTCCTTGAACAGAACGTTCTGATCGATGAGATAGCGCGAAAACAGGGGCAGGCTCGCGCCGCCGATTGCCCGCGCCTGGCTACCAACCGCGCCTTCGATGATGTCAGGCACCGTGACACCCTGCAGATCGTGGTGTTTAAGGGCAAGGCGGGTGGCGGCGACGATTCTGGTTCTGACCCAGTCGGGAAAACCGCCATCGATGATGACGCTCGAAAAATCGATGATGGAGGCGGCGGCAATGACGGCCTGCGCCAGCGCCGCGGCGGTTTTCCTGATCCAGCTTTCCAGCGGCTCGCCGAAATCGATCCACTCGTCCGGAGAAAACCACAGGGGGCGCGGATCGATGCCCTTTTCGCGCAGCATGTTTTCCAGAACGAAGATCGACGCGATTTTCAGAAGCTGGACGGTATTGCCGTCCTGCCCCTGCACCGGCAGGGGGCCGATGGCGCCGGCCGTTCCCGTCTTTCCGGAAAATAGCGCCGAATTCAAAACAACGCCGCCGCCTATGAAGGAGCCGATGAAGACGTAAAGAAAATCCGGATAGTGCTGGCCTGCGCCAAAAACCAGTTCGGCGCCGCAGGCGCTGGTCGCGTCGTTCTGCAGAAAAACCGGATAGCTGACGTTTTCGGCAATTTCCGACCGGATATCGACGCCCCGCCATCTCTCCATTTCGATCTGTGGAGCGCCCACTTCCTGCGCCCAGTTCCACAATTCGAATGGAGCGGCGATGCCGACACCGGCAATTTTCTCCCGCTCGGCAGGGGAAAGCTTCGATTCAAGTTCCGTTATGCCGTCGATTACGAAAGGTAGTATCCATTCCGGAAGAGGGTAGGGGTAGGTTCTGCGCAGCTTGAGCCTGATCCGGCCGACAAAATCCATCAGCACGAGATCGACGCTGCGTCGGCCGATCTTCACACCGAAAGAAAAGACGGCGTCGGGATTAAGCCGCATCGGCGTCGATGGCTGGCCGACTTTGCCACGCAGTCTTTCACCGCGAATGAGAAGCCCGTCCTTTTCAAGCGAGCGCATGATGACCGAGACGGTCTGCGCTGAAAGGCCGCAAAGTCTTGATATCTCCGCTTTTGACAGTCCGCCGTGACGGCGAACGAGAGACAGCACGAGCCGCTCATTATAAGCGCGCACTCCGATCTGGTTGGCGCCGCCGCTTATATCCATGGTGGTGGGCGACGCCGGCGGCGCCGTCTCGACAGATTGTCTCATAGTGTCATCCTCCCGCCCGCCCTATCCGCCGTGACTGATACAGCAGGCTTTATGGCAATCTTGCTATCGCAACGTTAAACGACGTGGCGATATTCCTCCCTGCCGCATATCAGAATGCCATAGGGAATTAATAATTCAACCGGATTTATTTATTGACAGGCGTTTCCTTTGGTGGTTCCATCTGAGCCAACGGTCGTCGATCTCGGAGGAGACGGGATCGTCGGGTAACCGTCACGGTGCTCAAATATCCATTGGGAGGATCTCATGAAGACCACTGTTTCCGCTCTTCTGGGCGCGCTTGCGCTTGGCGTTTCTTTCGCTTCCGTTGCGTCTGCGGCCGATACTTCGGTTTGCCTCATCACCAAAACCGATACCAATCCCTTTTTCGTCAAGATGAAAGAAGGCGCGACCGCCAAGGCTAAAGAACTTGGCGTGACGCTGAAATCCTATGCAGGCAAGATCGACGGCGATTCCGAAAGCCAGGTAGCCGCCATCGAGACCTGCATCGCCGATGGTGCCAAGGGTATCCTGATCACCGCATCGGATACCAAGGGTATTGTTCCGGCCGTTCAGAAGGCGCGTGATGCCGGTCTTCTGGTCATTGCGCTCGATACGCCGCTGGAACCCGTCGATGCCGCCGATTCCACCTTCGCCACGGACAATCTTCTGGCTGGTGAGCTGATCGGCAAATGGGCTGCCGGCAGCCTCGGCGACAAGGCAAAGGATGCGAAAATCGCCTTCCTTAACCTTACCCCCTCCCAGCCGACGGTGGATGTGCTGCGCAACCAGGGCTTCATGAAGGGCTTTGGCATTGACGTGAAGGACATCAACAAGATCGGCGATGAAAACGATCCGCGTATCGTCGGCCATGATGTCACCAATGGTAACGAAGAAGGCGGCCGCGCGGCGATGGAAAATCTGCTGCAGAAGGACCCGACCATCAACGTCGTCCACACCATCAATGAACCTGCGGCTGCCGGCGCTTATGAGGCGCTGAAAGCGGTCGGCCGTGAAAAGGATGTTCTGATCGTTTCCGTCGATGGCGGTTGCCCGGGCGTCAAGAACGTCGCGGAAGGCGTGATCGGCGCGACCTCGCAGCAATATCCGCTGCTGATGGCGGCGCTTGGCGTCGAGGCCGTCAAGAAGTTTGCCGACACCGGTGAAAAGCCGAAGCCGACTGAAGGCAAGAACTTCGTCGATACCGGCGTGACGCTGGTAACCGACAAGCCGGTCAAGGGCCTCGACTCCATCGATACGAAGGAAGGTCTCAACAAGTGCTGGGGCTGATGCCTCGCCGTTGAAACCCGCGGGGGCATTCGTGCCCCCGCCCTTGGACGAGAATGATTCAGGCACGATCCGGGGGATCGGACAAAGGAACAAACGAGCGCGTCACGCGTCCTGCGGGGATGGCACAGGCCGCTTCACAACACTTTGAAATCTATGCATCATTCTCTTCGGAGATAGACCCGGTGTCAGGGCTGGTGCGATAGAGCGATCGGGAGGAAAATCCATGAGCGATCAGCCGGTGCGGGCTCAGCCGCATAATGAATTTGAAAAAGTGCTTTCGGGAAGCTCGACGCAGGTCGCCGCTTTCGATACGCACGACAAGAGTGTGCTGGAAAAACTGCAGCACTTTCTCCACTCCAGCCCGGCGGCCGTTCCGCTTATCGTTCTGGTGCTGTCGCTGATTGTTTTCGGCCTGCTTCTCGGCGGCAAGTTTTTCTCGGCCTTCACGCTGACCCTTATTTTGCAGCAGGTCGCCATCGTCGGTATTGTCGGCGCGGCGCAGTCGCTGGTCATCCTGACGGCGGGCATCGATCTGTCGGTCGGCGCGATCATGGTCCTGTCTTCCGTTGTCATGGGACAGTTCACCTTCCGTTACGGCTTACCGGCGGAACTTTCCATTCTCTGTGGCCTTGCCGTCGGCGCATTTTGCGGCTTCATCAACGGTATTCTGGTCTCGCGCATGCGCCTGCCGCCCTTCATCGTCACGCTCGGCATGTGGCAGATCGTCTTGGCGACCAACTTCCTCTATTCCGCAAACGAGACGATCCGCGCCCAGGATATCGCCCAGCAGGCGCCGATCCTGCAATTCTTCGGCGCCAATATCCGGGTCGGCGGCGCGGTCTTCACCTATGGCGTCATCGCCATGGTTCTGCTCGTCGCCCTGCTCTGGTATGTGCTGAACCGCACCGCCTGGGGCCGCCATCTTTATGCTGTCGGTGACGATCCGGATGCCGCCGAACTTGCCGGTGTCAACGTCAAGCGCATGCTGACCACCGTTTACACGCTGTCCGGCCTCATCTGCGCCTTCGCTGGCTGGGCCCTCATCGGCCGCATCGGCTCGGTTTCGCCGACCGCCGGTCAATTCGCCAATATCGAATCCATTACCGCAGTGGTTATCGGCGGCCTGTCGCTGTTCGGTGGACGCGGCTCCATCATGGGCATGATTTTCGGTGCCCTGATCGTCGGCGTCTTTTCGCTCGGCCTCAGGCTCATCGGAACAGACCCGCAATGGACCTATCTGTTGATCGGCGTCCTCATCATCATGGCTGTCGCAATCGACCAGTGGATCAGAAAGGTAGCAGGCTGATGGCAAAAGAACCCATTCTCACAGCACGCAATCTCGTCAAGCGCTATGGTCGTGTGACCGCCCTCGACCACGCCGATTTCGATCTCTATCCGGGCGAAATCCTGGCGGTGATCGGTGATAACGGCGCCGGCAAATCCTCTCTCATCAAGGCGATTTCCGGCGCGGTGACACCCGATGAAGGGGAAATCCGGCTGGAAGGCCAGCCCGTCCAATTCCGCTCGCCGATAGAGGCGCGCAAGGCTGGCATCGAGACGGTCTATCAGAACCTCGCGCTTTCGCCGGCGCTTTCCATAGCCGACAATATGTTTCTCGGCCGCGAAATCCGTAAACCCGGCATTCAGGGCAGCCTGTTCCGGGCCCTTGACCGCCCCGCCATGGAAAAATTCGCACGCGAGAAACTGTCGGAACTCGGCCTGATGACGATCCAGAACATCAATCAGGCGGTGGAAACCCTCTCCGGGGGTCAGCGTCAGGGTGTGGCGGTGGCGCGTGCAGCCGCCTTCGGCTCCAAGGTCGTTATCCTCGACGAGCCGACGGCAGCACTCGGCGTGAAGGAAAGCCGGCGTGTTCTGGAGCTTATTCTGGACGTGCGTTCGCGCGGCCTGCCGATCGTCCTCATCTCGCACAACATGCCGCATGTTTTCGAGGTCGCGGATCGCATCCATATCCACCGGCTCGGCAAGCGCCTGTGTGTTATCAATCCGAAGGACTACTCCATGTCCGACGCCGTCGCCTTCATGACCGGCGCCAAGGAAGCGCCGAAGGAAACGCTTGCCGCATGACGCTGAAGCTTGAAACCATCGCCGAAGACGTTCTTCGGCGGGCAGAAGGTAGATCCCGTTTTATCGTCGCTATTGCCGGTCCCCCTGGGGCCGGCAAATCCACGCTGGCGGATGCCCTTTGTGATGCTTTGCTGGCACGGGGCGAAACGGCCGCCGTGCTGCCCATGGACGGCTTCCATATGGACAATGGCATCCTTGAAGAACGGGGGCTGCTGCCGCAAAAGGGCGCACCCGAAACCTTCGACGTGCGTGGTTTCCTCGATATCGTCTCCGCCGTCCGCAAGGGCGGGCAGGAGGTGCTTGTTCCGGTTTTCGACCGTTCCCGTGAAATCGCGATAGCGTCCGCCCGGGCGATTGCGCCGGAAACACGCTTTATCCTTGCTGAAGGCAATTATCTTCTGCTGGACGAGGCGCCGTGGACAACTCTTTCCAAAAGCTTCGACCTCACCGTTTTTGTAGGGCCGTCCGTCGACGTGCTTGAGGAGAGGCTACGGAAAAGGTGGCAGGGCTATGGTCTCGACGAGGCTGCGATCCACGCCAAACTTTTCGAAAACGATCTTCCGAACGGAAAAAGGGTGATTGAGAACGCCCGTCCCGCCGATATCCGCATCGATATCTGGGAATAGATTAACGCTTTTCTCTCTTTGAGCGGCGGCATGCATGCGCCGTTAAGCCTTTGTTGACCATGTGTTGAATCTTTTTGATCCACAGGGTGGGGCTTTTGTGTGTCTATTCATTGACGCGAAAATTTCCTCATATACTATATGTGGTGTTCGAGGTTCTTCCGATTCGCAAGGGTTGGGAGCTAAGATGGGAATTCGGTGCGTAACGCCATCATGGTGGAGCAAGGCCGAAACTGCCCCCGCAACTGTAAGCGGTGAGCATCGTTCCGATTTGGGTCACTGGGGCTGAAAGCTCCGGGAAGGCCGGAATAGATGTTGTGACCCGCAAGTCAGGAGACCTGCCTTGAGCGCAAACGTCCACGGGCGGGGTGTCCGGAGGAAGGTGTATGACGCAAATGATTTGCGAGCGCCCTTTTCTGCCCCCTCCAGAACAAGCTTCGGGGTGAAGTCATGCCAGTGCATTTGTTTGAGTTGCTGCGCTCGTCGGCGTAGAGAGCGATTTTACGCGGCTAAAGCCGCGCACGCCCACCTTAATGACAGATCCATCGCCGCCCGATTGCGATTGCAATCGGCAATGTTGAGCCGTGTCCGAAACCGGCTTCTAGAGAGGAAATTATGACCGTCACCGTTTACAGCAAGCCCGCCTGCGTCCAGTGCACCGCCACCTATCGTGCGCTCGACCGCATCGGCGTCCCCTATGAGATTGTCGATATTTCCGAAGATGCGGATGCGCTCGATCATGTCCGCGGTCTCGGCTACATGCAGGTGCCCGTCGTTGTTGCCGGTGAGCGCCATTGGGCGGGTTTCCGGCCGGATATGATCGGCTCGATCAGCTGAGGCGGCGGGGCGATGGGCCTGATCGTCTATTATTCCAGCCGCTCTGAAAACACCCATCGTTTCCTTCTGAAACTGGGACGGCGTCTGTTTCGCCTGCCGCTCGGCGCGGAGGACGACGTACCGCATGTGTCGGAGCCCTATGTGCTGGTCACACCCACCTATGGGGGTGGTGGCACCAAAGGGGCCGTGCCGAAACCGGTCATCCGGTTCTTGAACGAGCCCTCCAACCGAAATCTCATTCGCGGCGTCATCGCGGCGGGAAACACGAATTTTGGCGCAGCTTTCGCATCCGCCGGAGATATCGTCTCGCGCAAATGCGCCGTGCCGTTTCTCTATCGCTTCGAGCTTCTCGGCACGGAGGAAGATGTCGCCAACGTCAAACATGGATTGGAACGATTTTGGACACGCTGACCTCAAGCGCGCTGCGCAAGGACGCCAAACAGCCGGCAGCCACAACCCAGAAACCGCTCGATGCGGCTCTGGACTACCATGCGCTGAACGCGATGCTGAACCTTTACGACGAGAACGGAAAGATCCAGCTCGACAAGGATCGCCTGGCCGCTCGGCAATATTTCCTCCAGCACGTCAACCAGAACACCGTGTTTTTCCATAACCTTCGGGAAAAGCTAGATTATCTGGTGACGGAGGGATATTACGAGCAGGAGGTGCTGGACCAGTATTCCTTCAATTTCGTCCGCGACCTCTACGACGAAGCCTATGCCCGGAAATTTCGCTTTCCGACCTTTCTCGGCGCCTTCAAATATTACACCTCCTACACGCTGAAGACCTTCGACGGAAAACGTTATCTGGAGCGTTACGAGGATCGCGTCTGTATGGTGGCGCTGGCCCTTGCGCGCGGTGATGAGCAGCTTGCCCGCAATCTGGTCGATGAAATCATTTCAGGCCGCTTCCAGCCGGCAACGCCGACATTCCTAAACGCCGGCAAGAAGAGCCGCGGCGAGCTGGTTTCATGTTTTCTGCTGCGTGTGGAAGACAATATGGAAAGCATCGGCCGCTCCATCAATTCGGCCCTGCAGCTTTCCAAGCGCGGCGGCGGCGTGGCGCTGTCCTTGACCAATATTCGCGAATTCGGCGCGCCGATCAAACAGATCGAAAACCAGTCGTCCGGCGTTATTCCCGTCATGAAGCTGCTGGAAGACAGTTTTTCCTACGCCAACCAGCTTGGTGCGCGTCAGGGTGCCGGCGCGGTCTATCTGCACGCCCACCACCCGGATATCATGCGCTTCCTCGATACCAAGCGCGAAAATGCCGACGAGAAAATCCGCATCAAGACCCTGTCACTCGGCGTGGTGATCCCCGACATCACCTTCGAACTCGCCCGCAACAACGAGGATATGTATCTGTTTTCGCCCTATGATGTGGAGCGGGTCTATGGCGTGCCGTTGACCGAGATTTCGGTCACCGAAAAATACCAGGAAATGGTCGCCGATAGCCGCATCCGCAAGAAGAAGATCAAGGCGCGCGAATTCTTCCAGGTGATCGCCGAAATTCAGTTCGAGAGCGGTTACCCCTACATCATGTTCGAGGATACGGTGAACCGCGCCAACCCGATCGCCGGTCGTATCAGCATGAGCAATCTCTGCTCGGAAATCCTGCAGGTCAGCGAGGCAAGCGAGTTCAACGCCGATCTATCCTACAGCCATATGGGCAAGGATATTTCCTGCAATCTCGGCTCGCTCAACATTGCATCAGCAATGGATTCGGCGGATTTCGGCAAGACCATCGAGACCTCCATCCGGGCGCTGACGGCAGTGTCGGACATGAGCCACATTTCCTCCGTTCCTTCGGTGGAAAAGGGTAATGATGCCAGCCACGCCATCGGGCTAGGCCAGATGAACCTGCACGGCTATCTGGCGCGCGAACGCATCTTCTACGGTTCCGAAGAAGGCGTCGATTTCACCAATATCTATTTCTACACGGTGACCTATCACGCTATCCGCGCCAGCAACCGGCTGGCGGTGGAAAGGGGCCAGAGCTTCAAGGGCTTTGAGAACTCCAAATATGCCTCGGGCGACTATTTCGACAAATATACCGACCGGGAATGGTTGCCTGCGACGGAAAAGGTCCGTGAGCTGTTCGAAAAAGCCGGCATTGCCATTCCAACGCAGGAAGACTGGAAGGCTTTGAAGCAGGACGTGATGGCATCGGGTCTCTATAACCAGAACCTTCAGGCCGTACCGCCCACCGGTTCGATCTCCTATATCAACCACTCCACCTCCTCCATTCATCCGATCGTCTCGAAGATCGAAATCCGTAAAGAGGGCAAGATCGGCCGCGTTTATTACCCGGCTTCCTATCTCTCGAACGACAATCTCGAATATTATCAGGACGCCTATGAAATCGGCCCGGAAAAGATCATAGACACCTATGCAGCCGCGACCCAGCATGTCGATCAGGGCCTGTCGCTGACGCTGTTCTTCCGCGATACGGCAACGACGCGCGACATCAACCGCGCGCAGATTTACGCCTGGAAAAAGGGCATCAAGACCATCTACTACATCCGTTTGCGCCAGATGGCGCTGGAAGGCACGCAGGTTCAGGGCTGCGTTTCCTGCACGCTCTGAATTGAGGGACAAGACAATGAACATCGCCGTAAAACCCGCGTCCCGCATCCGCGCGGTCAACTGGAACCGCATCGAGGACGACAAGGACCTCGAAGTCTGGAACCGCCTTACCTCGAATTTCTGGCTGCCGGAAAAGGTGCCGCTATCCAACGATATCCCCTCCTGGGGAACGCTGAAACCGGAAGAACAGAAACTGACAATCCGTGTTTTCACCGGCCTGACATTGCTCGACACCATCCAGAACGGTGTCGGCGCGGTGCGCCTGATGGAGGATTCGGCAACGCCGCATGAGGAGGCGGTTCTCTCCAACATCTCCTTCATGGAGGCGGTGCACGCCCGCTCCTATTCGTCCATCTTCTCGACGCTCTGCCTCACGCCTGACGTTGACGACGCCTATCGCTGGTCGGAGGAAAACGAGTTCCTGCAGCGTAAATCCGCGCTCATCATGCGGGAATATGACAGCGGCGATCCGCTGAAAAAGAAGATCGCCAGCGTGTTTCTGGAAAGTTTCCTGTTCTATTCCGGCTTCTATCTGCCGATGTTCTGGTCAAGCCGGGCCAAACTCACCAATACGGCGGATTTGATCCGCCTCATCATTCGCGATGAGGCCGTGCATGGTTATTACATCGGCTACAAGTTCCAGCGGGCGCTGGAGCGTCTCAGCGAAACGCAGAGACAGGAGATCAAGGATTTCGCCTTCGATCTCCTGCTTGAACTTTACGACAACGAAGCGAAATATACCGAAGACCTCTACGACGGCGTCGGCCTGACGGAGGACGTCAAGCAGTTCCTGCATTACAACGCCAACAAGGCCCTGATGAATCTGGGTTATGAGGCGCTGTTTCCGGCCGAGGCCTGCCGGGTCAATCCGGCGATCCTCTCGGCGCTTTCTCCGAATGCCGACGAGAACCACGACTTCTTTTCCGGTTCCGGCTCCTCTTATGTCATCGGCAAGGCGGTTGCGACCGAAGACGAAGACTGGGATTTCTGAAACCGGCTTGTCGGAAGGACCCGCAAAACTATTGCGGGTTCACCACCTGGCTCGCAAGGCGGAAGGGGCTGGCGACGGTGGCGCCGATCGCATCGAAAACGAAGGCTCCGGCGCTGTTGATATCGCCCCCGCGCCTGCTTGCCTCCAGCTGCGGCACCATGGAGGCCAGCGCCGCATAGCGGTCGTGGTTGAGCGGGTCCGACGCCTTCAGATTGGAGATGTCGACGAATTGCACGCCCTCCTTGAGAGCGGCTTCCTGCACTTGGCGGTCGGTCACATCCAGCGCACCGATACGGGTAACGTCGGCGCCAAGGATGGAAGAGGCTTTCAGCGCACGGTCATCCTTGGAAACGAGAACGGTGAGCGGCGGGCTGAGCCGGCCGACAACCTCGATCTGCTTGCGGAAGACATCGGCGTCAATATCAGGCGCAGCCAGCACCACCTGCAGCTTGGCGATGACATCGTTTCTGCCCTGGAAACGCAATTGCCGCAGCGCCTCCATGACCAGCCAGCCGCCCATGCTGTGACCGAACACGACGACGCTCTTCTTAGGGGTCTGCCGGGTGAGATCGATCAACATCGCGGCGAGCGCATCGCGTGAAAAAGTCGCGGACTCCTTGTCGGCCACATAACCGGCGACGGAGGCTTGCGACGGCCAGGAAAAGACCAGCGGCGCGCCGTTCATATTGGCATCCGCCGCCATCTGCGCCGCGCGGAACAGAGCTTCCTGATAGCTGTAATTATAGCCGTGTACAAAAAGTGCGATCTGCTTGCCAGAGCGGGCTATGTCGCCAAGATCGGCATTAAAGCGCGTCTTCGTCAGCATATCGGCCCTGGTGACGACGAAATCCTTGTTCGGGTCCGGCTTGCCGCTGGCCCATTCGATTTTCCCGCTTTTATGGGTGGGCGGAATGGAAATATCGAAACTGGCGTAGTTCGGCTCCATTGCCCGCTCCGTGCCGAAGCCCTTTTTTGCGTCCGTGTTTTTCTCTCGCGTGCTCGCCACGAAGGCGGTCACGATTTTCGTGTCTCGGGTCCTGGTGTTGACGGCCTCCAGCACATCCGCCCCCGGTCGGCCTGCGCAGGAGGAGAGAAGACCGAGGGTGAGAAAGAGAGAAAAGATCAGGCGCATGAAGGGGCTACCGGTGATGAGGACCGGTTCATAAATAACCGGCGACTAAAAAAGTTGCTACTGAAGAATGAAGTGCACTCTAGCGGCTGTCTTCGGTGCGGACGGACGTTCCCCACCTTGCTATCCGTCCCTCTTCGTTTTAGGCCGTACACATGACGAACAAGGTGTCGCTTTTACGGCTGAAACTCACAGACTTCCGCAATTATGCGGCGGCTGCGCTCACGCTCGATGAACGCCATGTTGTGCTGACGGGCGACAACGGTTCCGGCAAAACCAATCTTCTGGAGGCCGTCTCCTTTCTTTCACCCGGAAGGGGCCTGCGCCGCGCCACCTTGTCTGATGTGACGCGGGTAGGGGCCGAAGCCACCGGTTTCTCGATCTTCGCCGATGTCGAGGGCATGGATGGCGAAGTTGCCATCGGTACGGGAATTGAAGGCGATGGCGAGGTGGTGTCGCGTCGCTTGAGACTGAACGGGACGCCGGTGAAATCCGTCGATGAGCTGACCGACCATCTGCGGGTATTGTGGCTGACGCCCGCGATGGACGGCCTCTTTACCGGCTCGTCCTCGGACCGCCGGCGTTTCCTCGACCGGCTGGTGCTGTCGCTCGATCCCGCCCATGGAAGGCGGGCAAGCGATTTCGAAAAGGCCATGCGCGGCCGTAACCGGCTACTTTCGGAAGGCCGCTTCGATCCGGTCTGGCTGGACGGCATCGAAAAGCAGATGGCCGAACTCGGCATCTCCATGGCGGTTGCCCGTTACGAGATGCTCGGCCTCTTGAAGAGCCTCATCGAGGGGCGGGCGGGCAATGCCGCTTTTCCCTCGGCGGCGCTTTCTCTCTCCGGTTTCATGGACGATGGGCTCAATCGTCCCGCCGTCGATCTGGAGGATGAATACAGGCTTATATTGCGCGATGGCCGGTATCGTGACGCCGCTGCCGGCCGCACACTGGATGGGCCGCACCGCGTCGATCTCTTCGTGCGCCATGCGGAAAAAGACATGGAGGCCGAGCGCTGTTCAACCGGGGAACAGAAGGCGCTGCTTGTGGGGCTGGTGCTTGCACATGCGCAGCTGACCGCCAATATGACTGGCCATGCGCCGGTTCTGCTGTTGGACGAGATCGCCGCCCATCTGGATGAGGGCAGGCGGGCGGCTCTGTTCGATCTCATTCATGCGCTTGGCGGCCAGAGTTTTATGACCGGAACGGATACGGCGATGTTCTCCGCCCTTGGCGACAGGGCGCAATTCTTCAATGTTTCCCATGGGAGCATCACGGCATGACGGCTAAAAGATGGAGGGCGACATGGACCCGCTGAGCCCGGAAGAAATCGAACGCTACAAGCGCCATATCCTGTTGCCGGAAATCGGCGGCGTGGGCCAGCAGCGGCTGAAGGCGGCGCGTGTGCTGGTCATCGGGGCCGGCGGTCTCGGCGCTCCTGTCCTGCATTATCTTGCCGCCGCCGGTGTCGGCACGCTCGGCATGATCGATGACGATGTGGTTTCCCTGTCCAATCTGCAGCGACAGGTGATCCACGATACCGGTACGATTGGGGAGCTGAAGACGGAGAGCGCGCGCAAGGCCATCGCCCGGCTCAATCCGCATGTCCGCACGCTTGTTTATGAAGAGCGCTTTTCGCAGGTCTGGGCGCATGACCATCTGCCATCCTTCGATCTTCTGATCGACGGCTCGGACAATTTCGATACGCGTTATACTGCCGCCGATGCGGCGGAGGCTGCGAAAAGACCGTTGGTAACGGGAGCTGTCGGCCGTTTCGATGGTTCGGTGACGGTGCTGAAACCCTATGAGGCGAATGCCGAGGGTGCTCTGCTGCCCGGCTATCGCGACCTGTTTCCGGAACCGCCACCGCAGGGCCTCATTCCCAATTGCGCGGAAACAGGCATTGTCGGCGCGCTGACAGGGGTTATCGGCACGCTTATGGCCATGGAGGCGATCAAGGTTATCACCAGTGCCGGCGAGCCGTTAATCGGCCGTCTGCTCCTCTATGACGCCCTGTCGGCCCGTTTCGAAACCGTGCGATACAAGCGGCGGGCAACTGGGAAGAAACCATGATCGAGATCGCTAAGATCGGGGAAGAATTCAATCGCTGGCAGGAATTGCTGGCACTTATCATGTCCTCCTTCGCCTATATGGATGGCGTCATCGATCCGCCGTCGTCGGCTCATCGCCTGACGCTTGAAAATCTGGCGGAGAAGGCAAGGGTGGAGATCGCTTTCGTGGCGCCTGATGGCGATGAGATTGTCGGCTGCCTGTTTTGCCGGCCGGAGCCGCCCGCCTGTCTTTATGTCGGCAAACTCTGTGTTTCCCCGAAAGCGCAGGGAAAGGGTATAGGCAGGATGCTTCTGGAGCAGGCCGAAGCGCTGGCCCGCGAATTGGCGTTACCGGCGCTGCGGCTGGAAACCCGTATCGAGCTTATCGCCAATCATACCAAATTCGCCGCCTGGGGTTTCGTCAAGACCGCCGAAAACTCCCATGCCGGCTATAATCGCACGACCTCGATCGAAATGACCAAATTCCTCGGCTGAAGCGGCTCAGTTCCGCCCCGGCAGCACCCGGTTCGGCGGCCGGTGGCCATCGAACAGCGTGCGGATGTTGATGATGACCTTATCGCCCATTTCGATACGGCCCTCAATCGTCGCAGAGCCCATATGCGGAAGCAGCACGACCTTGCCTTCCTTGGCGAGCTTGATGAGCTTGGGGTTCACCGCAGGCTCATTCTCATAGACATCGAGACCGGCGCCGGCGATTTTGCCTTCGCGCAGGCACTGGATCATCGCCGCTTCATCGATGATATCGCCGCGTGCGGTATTGACGATGTAGCTGGTCGGCTGCATCAGCGCCAGCCGCCGCGCTGAAATCAGGTGATAGGTTGCGGGCGTCGAAGGGCAATTGACGGAGACGATATCCACCCGCGCCAGCATCTGGTCGAGGCTGTCCCAATAGGTCGCCTCAAGCTCCGCTTCCGTCGCTGGATTGACGCGTTTGCGGTTGTGATAATGAATGGAAAGGCCGAAGGCCTTGGCACGCCGCGCAACCGCGGTTCCGATGCGGCCCATGCCGACAATGCCGATGCGCTTGCCGGAAATCCGCCGCCCGAGCATCCAGGTCGGCGACCAGCCCAGCCATTCGTCCGCGCCATTGGCGAGCACCCTTGTACCTTCGATCATACGGCGCGGCACGGCGAGCACCAGCGCCATGGTGATATCGGCGCTGTCCTCGGTCAGTACATTGGGCGTATTGGTGAGGGTAATGCCCTTTCGGGCCGCCGCATCCACATCCACATGGTCGATGCCGTTGGAAAAGCTGGCGATCAGCTTCAGTTGCGGCCCTGCCTGCTCGATCATCGCGGCGGTGATGCGGTCGGTGACGGTCGGCACGAGCACATCCACCCTTTGCATGGCGGCGACAAGCTCCGCCTCGCTGCGCGGGGTATCGTCGATATTCAGTTCGGCATCGAAGAGTTCGCGCATTCTGGTTTCGACGACGTCAGGCAATTTGCGGGTGATATAGACTGTCGGTCTCTTCTTGTGGGTCATCGTTTGCCGCTGCCTTGTTCAGAAGTCATTAACCAGAAAGAGCGATAATTTCTTTCAATCAGGGCGTTTCTACCAGACCCACCGGCGAAGACAAACAAAACTCGCTGAAGCTTGAGGCATGTGGAAACGAGCCTCCTTAAATATCATCCGGTTTGCAGAAGGCGGGAAACGGAAATGGGCATGCGCAGTGTAGTTTCTATCGTTTGCATTGCATTGTCTCTGGGCCTCCTCGGGGCGGCAACCGACGCCATGGCGCAGGGTGCCGCCAAAGGCGCAAGCGGCCTACCGCTGCCGCGTTTTGTCAGCCTGAAATCCAAGCGCGTCAACATGCGCATCGGACCGAGCACGGATTATGCCGTGTCATGGATGTATCTGAAATCGGGAATGCCGGTGGAAATCATTCAGGAATATGAGAACTGGCGGCGTATCCGCGATGCCGACGGCACGGAAGGCTGGGTCAACCAGGCTCTGCTTTCCGGTGAGCGCACGGCCGTTGCGGCTCCGTGGATGCGTGGCAAGGGCAAGGAAGTTTACGTGAACATGCGCCGCGAGGCGCAGTCGGGCGCTTCTGTCGTTGCGCGGCTCGAACCGGGCGTCGTCTTCAGGATCGGCGAATGCAATGGCGACTGGTGCCGCGCCGAGGCCGGCCAAGCCTCGGGCTGGGTTTCGCAGGGCGAAATCTGGGGTGCTTACCCCGGTGAAGCCTTTAAATAAGGCCGTGCTTCTCGCCAAGCGCCTTGAGAGATGACATCGGGCGCGGCCCGACTTGCTGAATGACGGCGGCAGCGGCAAGGCAGCCGAGCTTGCCGCAATCTTCGAGCGACCGGTCCTGCGTATAACCGAACAGGAAGCCCGCAGCGAAAAGATCGCCGGCGCCCGTGGTGTCCACCACATCATGCACCGGATAGGCTTCAACCTTCACACGTTCCGTGCCGCGCAGGATGACGGCGCCTTCCTCGCTCATCGTCACCGCTGCGATCTTGCAGTCGGCTGCGATTTTGGTCAGCGCAAGCTCGAAATCGTCGGTTTCGTAAAGGGAAAGCGCTTCCTGCTTGTTGGCGAAAACAATGTCCACAGTACCCGAACGCATCAGGTCGAGGAATTCGTCGCGATAGCGGCCAACGCAGAAGCTGTCGGAAAGCGTCATGGAAACTTCGCGGCCGTTTTCATGGGCAATGCGGGCGCATTCGCGAATGGCGTCCTTGGCGCGCGGCGGGTCCCAAAGGTAACCCTCGAAGTAGGTGACTTTCGTATCCGCCACCACGTCTTCTTCCACGTCTTCAGGACCGAGATCGACGCAGGCGCCGAGATAGGTGTTCATCGAACGCTCACCATCTTCGGTCACGAAGATCATCGAACGCGCGGTCGGCGGGAAGGTGCCTTCCGGCTCGGTTTCGAAATAGACGCCCTGCGCGCGGATATCGTGCTGGAAGATTTCGCCGAGCTGGTCTTGTGCCACCTTGCCGAAATAGGCGGCCTTGCCGCCGAAATTAGCCACGCCCGCCGCCGTGTTGCCAGCGCTGCCGCCGGAGGCTTCGAGAGCCGGTCCCATCAGCGAGTAAAGCAACTCGGCCCGTTCCGCGTCGATGAGGTTCATCGCGCCTTTGGTAATGGCATTGTCGTTGAGGAAGCGATCGTCGCAGCGGGAAATGATGTCGACGATGGCATTGCCGACAGTCAGTACGTCGAATTTCGTCATAGGCCCTATCCGTTTCGCACAGGGTGTGCGTATTTTTCGAAAGGTCTTAAACATTTCTGGCGGCAAGAAAAGCCCAAACAGAAAATATGCCGTTCTCCGCGAGGAGCGAAAACGCGTCATCTGTCTGTAATGTGGTTAAGCTATTTCATTTGTCAGAGCAAAAGGTGTGTGAATGCATACCGGAATGGAAGACATGATGGTCTTCTGGCTCAACCGTTATCTCCGCCACGGATGTACTGGCGGCATATAACGGACATAAAAGGCGGGGGAGACCCCGCTTTTTCTTTTTTGGGTAACGTTCGGCCTTGCGAATTTTACGGGCCAAGACGCGCTTTCTGCCCAAAGCGGCTCGCGAGTTTTGTCTTTCTTGGACGCCATGTGGCGAAAACAAGGAGTGGGAGCGTTTTCGCGATTCCATTCCCGTGGAAAAGGCTCTAAAGCGGAGTATCTCCCGCAAAGCCGCGAAAGCTCTCCCTCCATGTCTGCCGTTGCCGCGAATGTCGCCCCGATTTTCATTCTCATCCTGATCGGCTGGCTCACCGTCAAGGCTGGTCTGTTCAGGGCCGATGCCGGCGATATCCTCAGCGATTTCGTGTTCAAGATCGCCGTGCCGACCTTGATCTTCCGCACACTTGCGGAAGCAAATTTTCACGGTGCTTCGCCCTTCCGGCTCTGGATCACCTATTTCGCCGGCGTGGCCGTCACCTGGACGGTCGGGCATATCGTCACCCGTTATGTCTTCAAGCAGGATGTCCGCATCGCCGTCATTGCCGGCATTTCCTCGGCATTTGCGAACAATATCTTCATCGGCCTGCCGCTGGTCGGGCGCTCCGTCGGGGATGAGGGGCTGGTCGCTCTCTCCATCCTGCTCGCCATCCATCTACCTGTGATGATGATCGCGGGTACGATCCTGATGGAAAACGCCACGCACAAGGCGGTCGGCGGGGAAAAGCGAAGCATGGCGGCGGTGTTCAAGCAAGTGGGCCGCAATCTCGTCACCAATCCGCTGGTGATCGGCCTTGTCATCGGGCTTTCGACCAATGTTTCCGGCGTGGCGCTGACGCCCATCCTGAAAACCGTGGTCGATCAGATCGCCTCCATGGCGGGGCCGGCAGCACTTATTTCGCTCGGCATGGCGCTGACGAAATATACCATCCGAGGCAACATGGGCATTGCCGTCACCATGACGGTGTTCAAGCTGCTGCTGCTGCCCGCCTGCGTTTGGGGAATGGGTCATGCGCTCGGTCTCAGCCGGGAATGGACTGCGGCGCTCGTGCTTACCTCGTCGGTGCCGACTGGGGTCAATGCCTGGCTTATCGCAAACCGCTTCGGCATCGGCCACAGCGTGGCCGCTTCCACCATCAGCATTTCCACAGCGACCGGCGTTCTCTCCGTGTCGCTATGGGCATGGCTGCTGAGTTGATTTCTGCCGAGTTGATTATTTCTGGGCGCTCAGAATCTTGAAGCGGGCATTGCGGCACACCTCAGTGCTGGTGCGGAATTCCGCCGCGAGCACCGGCTCATAGGGCATGCCGCGATTGGCGACCATCAGCAGCTTGCCGCCGCTGCGCAGCGCGCCGGCGGCAGCCTTGATGAAGGCTTGGCCGAGGGCAGGTTCTGCTGCCTGCCCCGCCGCATGGAAAGGCGGGTTCATGATGATGAGGTCGTATTTTTCCTTCGGCGGCTCGTTTGCCAGGTCCTGCCAGAAGAAGCGCGCCGTCAGCCTCGGATTGTTTTCGAGAAGATTGGTTTTGGCGAATTCCAGCGCATTCCAGTCCGCCTCGAACAGATCGATACGGGCCGTGCGCGGCGATTTCTCGGCCAGCATGACGGAGAGATAACCCCAGCCGGCACCGAAATCGGCGGCATTGCCGTCAAAATCTGTGGGCAGGCGCGATGCGAGCAGTTCCGAGCCGTCGTCCACGCGGTCATGGGAGAACATGCCGGGCAGGGCGGTGAAGCGGCCTTCGACCGTCACCGGCTTCTGGGCGAGCTTCGACACGGCAGACGCAATATCGTCCGGCCGTTTGAACCAGAGAGCGACGCCGTGATACTTCGGCGTCGATTCCACCTCGATGCCAAGCTTTGCCAGCGTCTTGCGCAGCGTCACGATACCGTCTTCCTTCGATCCGGCCGCGACGATCAGGCCTCCGGCCTTCACGCGCGAAAGCGCTTCGGCGACGCGGTTTTCATTCTCGCCGCGATGTTTGCCGCAAAGCAGCAGCGCCGCATCGTAATTCTCGCCCGAAATATCCGGTGTCACTTCCGCACCCTGAGCCTGCAGAGCACGATAAAGCGGCCGTAGATGCTGAACCGCGACGATCTCCGCGTCAAAACCGTCAAGCCGGGGACCGGCTTCCGCTCCCAGAAACAGAACGCGTTCGCCCTCTTTCGGCATGGCAAGCATGTCCGAGGCAAAGGGATGGAAAAGGGTTTTCACGGCGTCACGGCTCATGGGAGCGTCCTTAAGATCGAGCATTTCCAGTAAAATTGCGTCGCGGTTTTACGTCCGGAAAATGCGTAAAAACAAATAAGTAGAGCGCTTGCGCGTTTCGGAGAAAGGCGGAAACGCTCTAATAGAAAAAAGGCGCGGGCAAAACCCGCGCCTCGATAGGGTCTGGCGGCGCGGCCTTATTCGGCAGCGGCTTCGCCGTCTTCCTTCTTCTTGTCGGCAGCGACTTCCTTGCCGGTTGCCTGGTCGACAACCTTCATGGACAGGCGAACCTTGCCACGCTCGTCGAAGCCCATCAGCTTCACCCAGACCTTGTCGCCTTCCTTGACGACGTCAGAGGTCTTGGCAACACGCTCGGAAGCGAGCTGCGAGATGTGGACGAGGCCGTCACGGGCGCCGAAGAAGTTGACGAAAGCGCCGAAGTCAGCGGTCTTCACAACCGTGCCTTCGTAGATCTGGCCGACTTCCGGTTCCGCAACGATGGAGTGGATCCACTTGCGGGCCGCTTCGATTTCCTTGCCGGAAGAAGAAGCGATCTTGACGGTGCCGTCGTCTTCGATGTTGATCTTTGCGCCGGTCTTTTCGACGATTTCGCGAATGACCTTGCCGCCGGAACCGATGACTTCACGGATCTTGTCGACCGGAATGTTCATAACTTCGATGCGCGGTGCGAATTCGCCGAGCTGGCTGCGGCTCTCGGTGATGGCATTGGCCATTTCGCCGAGGATGTGCTTGCGGCCACCCTGTGCCTGCTCCAGAGCGATCTTCATGATCTCTTCGGTGATACCGGCGATCTTGATGTCCATCTGCAGCGAGGTGATGCCGTCGGCCGTACCCGCAACCTTGAAGTCCATGTCGCCGAGGTGGTCTTCGTCACCGAGGATGTCGGAGAGAACCGCAAAGCGCTCGCCTTCGAGGATGAGGCCCATGGCGATACCGGCAACCGGCTTGGCCAGCGGAACGCCGGCATCCATCAGTGCGAGCGAGGTGCCGCAAACCGTTGCCATCGACGAGGAGCCGTTGGACTCGGTGATTTCGGAAACGACGCGCAGCGTGTAGGGGAACTGTTCCGCAGTCGGCAGCATCGGGCGGATAGCGCGCCATGCGAGCTTGCCGTGACCGATTTCGCGACGGCCCGGGGAGCCCATGCGGCCTGTTTCGCCGACCGAGTAGGGCGGGAAGTTGTAGTGCAGCAGGAAGCGTTCCTTGTACATGCCGGTGAGGCTGTCGACATACTGCTCGTCTTCGCCGGTGCCGAGGGTCGCGACAACGATCGCCTGGGTTTCACCGCGGGTGAACAGCGCCGAACCGTGGGTACGCGGCAGCAGGCCGACTTCCGAGATGATCGGACGAACGGTCGATAGGTCGCGGCCATCGATACGGCTCTTGGTGTCGAGAACGTTCCAGCGAACGATCTTCGCCTGAAGGTGCTTGAAGACAGCGCCGATTTCTTCCGGCGTGTACTTGGCTTCGCCTTCTTCCGGCAGGAAGTGGGCCTTCACCTTTGCCTTAACGGCGTCGACGGCGGCGTAGCGGGCTGCCTTTTCGGTGATCTTGTAGGCATCGCGCAGTTCCGCTTCGGCGAGCGCCAGCATTTCGTTTTCGAGCGCGGAGAAATCTTCCGGTTCGAATTCGCGCGGTTCTTTGGCAGCAACTTCGGCGAGCTTGATGATCGCGTCGATAACCGGCTGGAAGCCGCGATGACCGAACATGACGGCGCCGAGCATGATTTCTTCGTTGAGTTCCTTGGCCTCAGACTCGACCATCAAAACGGCGTCCTGCGTACCGGCAACGACGAGGTCGAGAACAGACTCGTCCATTTCGTCCAGATGCGGGTTAAGAACATACTCACCGTTGATGTAGCCAACGCGCGCGCCGCCAACCGGGCCCATGAAGGGAACGCCAGAGAGCGTAAGCGCTGCGGAAGCCGCAACCATCGACAGGACGTCCGGGTTGTTTTCCAGATCGTGCTGGATGACGGTGACGACGACCTGCGTGTCGTTCTTGTAGCCTTCCGGGAAAAGCGGGCGGATCGGACGGTCGATCAGGCGCGAAACCAGCGTTTCGTTTTCGCTCGGACGGCCTTCGCGCTTGAAGTAACCACCGGGGATCTTGCCGGCTGCGTAGGTCTTTTCCTGATAGTTGACTGTCAGCGGGAAGAAGTCCTGGCCGGGCTTCGGAGACTTTGCGGAAACCACGGTCGCGAGAACCATCGTCTCGCCGTAGGTTGCGATGACGGCGCCGTCAGCCTGACGGGCAACCTTGCCGGTCTCGAGCTTCAGCGGGCGGCCTGCCCATTCGATTTCCACGGAGTGTTGATTGAACATATCTTGTCCTTGGTTGTGGCTGCCGCTCCGGCGTCGTGACCGGCGGAAGCAGCGCTGTGACTCAATCACGGGCAAGACAGCGGGAGGCTTCG
Source organism: Agrobacterium sp. LR_9 (assembly GCF_041954855.1). Lineage (NCBI taxonomy): Bacteria > Pseudomonadati > Pseudomonadota > Alphaproteobacteria > Hyphomicrobiales > Rhizobiaceae > Agrobacterium > Agrobacterium sp. LR_9. Next base: position 9,916 of record NZ_JAVAYA010000037.1, on the reverse strand, counting down.
AAAAGCAAGCATCCGGCAATCCTGCCCCATGACAGGTCTGCGGTTGAAAAAGGCGGCGCCGGCCCATCCGGGTCACCCTTATCGTCCGGGGGCCACATCAGCGGCGAACGCCCGGAAATTCATGCGGCCTCACAAGACCGGATATAAAAACCGGCGGGCATCGTTGCGAAACCCGCCGGAGAAGTTATTAGCGGCGAATGCCGAGAGCACCGATCAGCTTGGTGTAACGGGCTTCGTCCTTCTTCTTCAGATAGTCGAGAAGCGAACGACGGCTCGAAACCAGCGTCAGAAGGCCACGACGGGAGTGGTTGTCCTTCTTGTGGTCCTTGAAGTGACCGGTCAGGTTGTTGATCCGCTCGGTCAGGATAGCAACCTGAACTTCCGGCGAACCGGTGTCGCCTTCCTTCGTGGCATATTCCTTGATGAGGGCGGCTTTGCGCTCTGCAGTAATCGACATCGGACGATCCTTTCTGTTTTAAGGAAAAATGGGACGCCTAAAGCCGGGATGTCGTCCAGCTCTGGCCATTCAGCAGCATAGGCAAAGCCCAAGCTGGCGCTGCCTATAAACTATTCCGGGTGCAATTGAAAGAGGCGATTGACAGCCCGCTCGAGCCTCGACTTAGCCGAAAACACGCTTCGGCCGGAATTCGCCTTCGCCGATTTCGCCGATGGCGACGAGCTTGCCATGCGCGGTGGCATAGGCTTCCGGATGGTTGGCCGGTGCATCGCGCCCGCGCAGCAGGATGGAGTTGCCCATCTTCAGCCGGTGCGCCTGGTCATCGTTGATGATGAGGCGGGGAAGGGCGGAAAGCGCCTCGGCCGTGTCGATCAGGAAGGCATCCAGCGCCTCCAGTCGCTCGTCGCGATCCTCCACGGCTTCCAGTGCCGTCAAGGTTTCGAGCGGCACCATCATGTCTTCGCCGAAGGGGGCGACCATGGTGCGGCGCAGTTCCGAAATATGGCCGAAACAGCCGAGATCGCGGCCCATGTCGCGCGCCAGCGCCCGCACATAAGTACCCTTGCCGCATTCCACTTCGAAATGGGCGGTGTTGGCGTCCGGACAGGCAAGCAGCGTCAGGCGATGGATTTCCACCTCGCGCGCCGGGATTTCCACGGTCTCGCCGTCCCGCGCCAGATCGTAGGCGCGCTCGCCGGCGATCTTGATGGCGGAAAATTGCGGCGGTGTCTGGAGGATCACGCCGGTATAATTGGGCAGGATATCGCGGATCGCCTGTTCATCCGGGCGTTGATCGGAGGAATCGACCACTTCGCCTTCCAGATCGTCGGTCGAGCGTTGCTCGCCCCAGGTGACGGTAAACTCGTAGATTTTCCGGCCGTCCATCACGTAGGGCACGGTTTTGGTGGCATCGCCAAGCGCGATCGGCAGCATTCCGGAAGCGAGCGGATCGAGCGTGCCGGCATGGCCGGCCTTCTGGGCATTGAAGAGCCATTTGATCTTGGAAACGGCCTCGGTTGAGCCGAAATCCAGCGGCTTGTCGAGAATGAGCCAACCGGAAATCGGGCGGCCCTTGGGTTTGCGGTTCTGCTGTTTGCGTGGTTTGGACATGCTTCAGTTCTGTTCGTCGTCTTTTTCGTTCGAAGGTCCAAGATCGCGCTGTACTTCGGGCGAGCGCAGAAGCGCGTCGATCTTCTGGTAATTGTCGAAACTCGTATCGTCGCGGAAACGCAGTTCCGGCATGTATTTCATCTGCCGAAGCTGCGGACCGAGGCGGCCGCGCATGTATTTTGCATGGCGGTTCAGGGCGCTGATGATATCGGTGTGATCGGCAACGCCGAGCGGCGTCACGTAAGCGGTGGCGATCTTCAGATCGGGCGACATGCGCACTTCCGAAATGGAAATGACGGTGCTTTCGATCAGATCGTCGCGGACTTCACCGCGCTGGAGAATCTGGGTCAATGCGGCGCGCACCTGTTCGCCGACGCGCAGCATGCGTTGCGAAGGGGCGGATGATGTTGCTTTTGCCATGGGTTATGCCTCAAACGGAGCGAGCGCCGGTAAGCCGGCGCCCGACAGTAAATTCCTGTTTTGCGGCGAGAACGCTCTTTGTTCTAATCGCATTTCCGGACGGAAAACCGGGGTCCACTTTTCCTGGGAATGCTTTAGAGCGTTCTCGTGATGTGTTCGACGCGGAAGCACTCGATGGTGTCGCCGGCGCGGATGTCTTCGTAGTTTTCGAAGGCCATACCGCATTCCTGACCGACCGGCACTTCTGCCACTTCGTCCTTGAAGCGCTTGAGTGTCTTGAGCTTGCCTTCGTGGATAACGACGTTGTCGCGTACCAGACGCACACCCGCACCACGTTCCACCTTGCCTTCGACGACGCGGCAACCCGCGACCTTGCCGACCTTGGTGATGTTGAACACCTCGAGGATTTCCGCGTTGCCGAGGAAGGTCTCGCGACGCTCCGGCGACAGCAGGCCCGACATCGCTGCCTTCACGTCATCCACCAGATCGTAGATGATGTTGTAGTAGCGGATCTCGATGCCGGCGCGTTCGGAAGCCGTACGTGCCTGTGCGTTGGCGCGAACGTTGAAGCCGATGATCGCGGCGTTGGATGCCTCGGCAAGCGAGATATCCGATTCCGTGATGGCGCCAGCGCCCGAGTGAACGATACGAGCGCGGACTTCATCGGTGCCGAGCTTGTCGAGCGAAGCGATAATGGCTTCGACCGAACCCTGCACGTCTGCCTTGATGACCAGCGGGAATTCCTTCATTCCCGAAGTCTGCAACTGGCTCATCATCTGTTCCAGCGAACCGCGCTGGCCCGTCTGACGTGCGACAGCCTTGTCGCGTGCCAGACGCTGGCGGTACTCGGAAATCTCGCGAGCACGGCTTTCGTTTTCGACAACCGCGAAACGGTCGCCGGCAGATGGCGTACCGGAAAGACCGAGAATCTCGACAGGCATAGCCGGACCGGCTTCCTTGACGTGTTCACCCTTGTCGTTGACGAGGGCGCGAACACGGCCCCACTGATCGCCGGCCACGATGATCTGACCAGGCTTCAGCGTACCCTTCTGCACGAGAACGGTGGCGACGGCACCACGGCCGCGGTCGAGTTCCGCTTCGATGACGGTACCTTCTGCGGTGCGGTTCGGATCTGCCTTGAGGTCGAGAATTTCCGCCTGTAGCAGGATCGCTTCAAGCAGTTTGTCGAGACCGAGCTGTTTCTTGGCGGAAACTTCCACGTCAAGCACTTCACCGCCCATGGATTCCACGAACACTTCGTGCTGCAGAAGCTGCTGGCGAACCTTTTCCGGGTTTGCCTCGTGCTTGTCGATCTTGTTGATCGCAACGACGATCGGAACACCCGCCGCCTTGGCATGGTTGATGGACTCGATTGTCTGCGGCATCACGCTGTCATCAGCTGCAACCACCAGAACGGCGATATCCGTCGCCTGCGCACCGCGGGCACGCATGGCCGTAAAGGCGGCGTGGCCGGGGGTATCGATGAAGGTGATCTTCTGGCCGTTCTTTTCGACCTGATACGCACCGATATGCTGTGTTATGCCACCGGCTTCGCCCGCAACCACATTCGCCTGACGGATGGCGTCGAGCAGCGAGGTCTTGCCGTGGTCGACGTGGCCCATGATCGTGACAACCGGCGGACGCGGCAGCATTTCGCCTTCGTCGTCTGCCTGGTTGAAGATGCCTTCTTCCACGTCGGATTCGGAAACGCGCTTGACGGTGTGGCCGAATTCGACGGCGATCAGTTCCGCCAGATCGGCGTCGATCACGTCGCCCGGCTTCATCATCTGGCCTTCCTTCATCAGGAACTTGATGACGTCGACGGCGCGTTCGGACATGCGCTGCGACAGTTCCTGAATGGTGATGGTTTCCGGCAGGATCACTTCGCGCATGACCTTTTCACGGGTCTCCTGCATCTGGCTGCGGCGGAATTTTTCCTGGCGGCGGCGCATGGATGCCATGGAGCGTCCGCGCGGCGTGCCGTCTTCATCCAGGTTGGACGAGGTGACGGTCAGCTTGCCGCGACGGCGTTCTTCTTCCGTCTTCAGGCGTGCAGCCGGCTTTGCCGGTGCAGGCGCGGCGACCTTGCCACGAACCGGCAGGTTGCCACGGCGTGCACCGCGATCGTCCTCGTCGTCGCCATCGGTACGACGTCCGCGTGGAGCAGCGGTTTCGGGAGTTGCGCGAGAAGGGGCGGCAGCGGCGGGCTGAGGACGAGCCTCGGCGCGCGGCGCCGGCTGGGCGGCGGCCGCCGGCTTTTCATCGACCGGTTCCGACTTTGCTTCCACGGCGGGCTGGCTTGCGGCCAGCTTGGCGGCTGCGGCCTCTTCGACGGCACGGCGTGCGGCCTCTTCCTTTTCGGCGGCGATGCGGCGCTCTTCTTCCACCTTGCGGCGCGCTTCGTCTTCGGCGCGCTGCTTGGCTTCGATCACGTCGCGGGCCTGTGCTTCCATCAGCGCGCGGCGGCGGGCTTCCATCTCGCCTGCCGACAGGTCGTGCAGGACGTTGCCGCGCGGACGCTCAGGCTGGCGCTGCTGCGGTGCGGACGAGCCGGGACGCTGCTGCGGCTGGGAGGAACCCGGACGCTGCTGCTGGCCGCTGGGCTGGTGGATGCGCTGCTGCGGCGCCTGCGGACGCGGTGCTGCCGCGGGGGCAGGAGCGGCCGGCTTCGGAGCGGGCGCTGCAACCGAATGAACCTGCTTCTCGTCTTCAGGACGCATGGGGCGGCGCTTGCGTGTTTCCACGACAACCGCGTTCGTGCGACCTCGACCCATATCCTGCCGCACGGTGCCCTGATTCATCCCGCCCGGCTTGAGGGTGAGAGTCTTCTTAGGCTGTGCGTTAAGTGTCTTGTCGTCGTTGTTGTCGGTCATTCCGTTCCCGTTCCTTCGGACGAGAACCGGATGACGTTCATCAGGTCTCGTCGTTCAATTGCTGCATCGGAACGCGGCGACCGTTCATATCGGGCAACCGCGTCATTGTTCTGTCCGGGCAGCGTCGCGTTCCGCCTGAGATTGGCCGCCAAGGCGGTACCGCTCAAGCATCGTTGCGCGCTTCACTACACCCTCACCCGCCTGCCCTGCAAGCGCGCAGGCATGGATAAAAGCATTCTGGCCCATCAACTCGTCCATTTCGGCGCCGCTGAAGAGCCGGAAGGACGGAATTTCATTGCCGGCATCGCTGCCGAGCGCCCAGGCCTTGCGGGCCTGGTCCAGTTTTCTCACGCCGTCTGCCGCAGCATCGGTCGCGTGGAACACGGCAATCGCATTCCCCAAACGGACGGCGGCGTCGACTTTCATCGCGCCGCTGATGAACTGGCCCGCCTTGCGCGCCATGTTCATCATGCCTGCAAGCTGCTGCGCCATCAGCCGGTCGAGAAGAGCAAGAAGCTCCGGCCCGGCTTTGACGTCGCGTTTGAGAGCCCGTGCGAAGAGCTTCTTCGCGATGGCTTTCTCGATCAGGGCGCGCTCGGGTGTTACCCAGCAACCGCGCCCCGGCAATTGGCGTTTCAGGTCCGGAACGACGTTGCCGTCCGGGCCTGCGACGAAGCGTATCAGCTCATCCGGCGATCCGCTCTGCCGTGTCACAATGCACATACGTCCGTTGACGTCGCCCTTGATCCGCCCGTCATCGTCAGTCTCGGGCAGATCGTCCGGCTCATGCGCCTGCGATGTCATTCCTGCTCGGCGGTATCCGCCTCCTCGGCAGCTTCCGCATCGGCTTCCTGTTCGGAAGCGAGCTCTTCGGCGGTGATCCAGCCTGCCAGAAGACGGGCCTGCACCACCATGTTCTCGGCTTCGACGCGCGAAACATCGAGCTTGGAGAAGATGCCTTCGAACTTCTTGGTCTCGCCGTCCTTGCGCTCGCTCCAGCCGACCAGGTCGTCCGCCGCGCAACCGGCAAAGTCCTCGATGGTCTTGATGCCGTCTTCACCCAGCGCCACCATCATCTGCGAGGTCAGGCCGTCAATCTGGCGCAGCTCGTCGGAAACGCCGAGTTCCTTGCGCTTGGCGTCCATTTCGGCTTCCAGGCGCTCCAGATATTCGCGGGCGCGGGTCTGGATTTCATCGGCGGTGTCTTCATCGAAACCGTCGATCGAGGAAATTTCGTCGAGATCGACATAGGCCAGTTCTTCGACCTGCGCGAAGCCTTCGGAGGCCAGAACCTGACCGACCATTTCGTCGACGTCTAGGGCCTCCATGAACAGGGCCGTGCGCTCGTTGAATTCCTTCTGGCGGCGCTCGGATTCTTCCTGTTCGGTCATGATGTCGATATCCCAGCCGGTCAGCTGCGATGCCAGACGCACGTTCTGGCCGCGACGGCCGATGGCGAGCGACAGCTGCTCATCCGGAACCACCACTTCGATGCGCTCGGATTCTTCATCCAGAACGACCTTGGCGACTTCCGCCGGCTGCAGGGCGTTGACGATGAAGGAGGCCGGTTCCTGGCTCCACGGAATGATATCGATCTTTTCGCCCTGGAGTTCGCCGACAACGGCCTGAACGCGCGAACCGCGCATACCGACGCAGGCGCCGACCGGATCGATCGACGAGTCGTTGGAGATGACGGCGATCTTGGCGCGCGAACCGGGGTCACGGGCAACCGACTTGATCTGGATGATGCCGTCGTAAATTTCCGGAACTTCCATGGTGAAGAGCTTCACCATGAACTGCGGATGGGTACGCGACAGGAAAATCTGCGGGCCACGCTGTTCGCGGCGAACGTCGTAGACGTAAGCGCGCACGCGGTCGCCGTAACGCATGTTTTCCCGCGGGATCATCTCGTCGCGACGGATAATGCCTTCGCCACGGCCGAGATCGACGATGACGTTGCCATATTCGACGCGCTTGACGGTGCCGTTGACGATTTCGCCGATGCGGTCCTTGAACTCGTCATACTGGCGGTCACGCTCGGCTTCGCGCACCTTCTGCACAATAACCTGCTTGGCGGACTGGGCGGCGATACGGCCGAAATCCATCGGCGGCAGCGGGTCGGCAATGAAGTCGCCGAGCTTGGCATCCGGGTTGCGGTCGCGGGCCAGCTCCAGCGGGATCTGGGTCGAATAATCCTCGGCGGCCTCGACAACTTCCAGAAGACGCTGCAGGCGGATTTCGCCGGTCTTGGAGTTGATGTCGGCGCGGATGTTGGTTTCCGAACCATAGCGCGAGCGGGCGGCTTTCTGGATAGCGTCGGCCATTGCGGCAAGCACGATTTCGCGGTCGATGACCTTTTCGCGCGCCACAGCATCGGCGATCTGCAGAAGCTCAAGCCGGTTAGCACTCACTGCCATTTTTCTATCTCCGTAAGTCGCATGATTGCGGGGTTCGCCCTTGTTTCCGGGCTTTACGTTGGAATTAGTCTTCGTCTGCTTCGTTTTCGTCGTTCTGGTTTGCGGCGGCGGCCTTGGCCGCCTTGTCTGCCCGCAGCGCATCACGAATAAGATCGTCCGTCAGAATAAGCTTCGCATCCGAAAGCGCGCTGAACGGAATGATGACTGTCGGTTCCTCGCCATAGGCGATCTGGTCGCGTTCCAGCTTGAAGCCGTCCGCATTGACCTCGACGATCTTGCCGCGAAACCGCTTGCGGTTCTCGACCAGAATGGAGGTTTCGACCTTCACCAGATGACCCTGCCAGCGGGTGAAATCCGATTTGCGAACCATCGGCCGGTCGATGCCGGGCGAGGAAACTTCGAGATGATACGCTTTATCGACCGGATCTTCCACATCAAGAACCGGTGAAATCGCCATGGAGACGGCTTCGCAGTCCTCGACGGTCATGGTGCCGTCTTCGCGCTCGGCCATGATCTGAAGCGTCATACCGTTCTGGTTGGAGAGCCGCACGCGCACCAGAAGATATCCCATGCCCGTCAAAACAGGCTCGATGATCTCGGCGATACGCTGGTCGATGCCCGTTTCGGTTATCAGTCGCGGTTCATGTGCGGTGTCTGCCATCTGGCCTTCCGGTCTTTGATGTTCACCGGGCCTTCTGCCCGTCGTTTCCGGTTCGCCTAACGAAAAAGAGCGGAGCCTCGCGGCCCCACTCTTCATCAAGCGATCAAGAATTTCAGGGGTCATATAGACCCATCGGGGCGGGATTGCAAGGTTTTAGCGGGCTCTTCCGCTTCGGGTGCCGCCTCCGTCACATTTTCACCCTTACCATGTCGGAAAGGCTGGCATGATCGCTGGCACTGTCTATAGTTGCCGTTTGACAAATCGCAGTTGCATTAAGTGGACAGAGCGTGCCTGACCGTAAATCGCCACTCGCGCCTTTAAGGCATTTGACTTACAGACGAATCTGGATCGCCAGCCTTGCCTCGAATTTCGGCGGACTGATCCAGGCGGTGGGCGCCGCATGGATGATGACCTCGCTTTCGAGTTCCGAAAACATGATCGCGCTGGTGCAGGCCTCCACCTCTTTGCCGATCATGCTGTTCTCGTTGATTTCAGGCGCGCTGGCCGACAGTTTCGACCGCCGCCGCATCATGATTTCGGCGCAGCTCCTGATGCTGACGGCCTCCGTGCTGCTCACCGTCTTTGCCTGGTCCGGCTGGCTCACGCCCTGGCTGCTTCTCTTCTTTACCTTCATGATCGGCTGCGGCACGGCGCTCAACAATCCGTCCTGGCAGGCCTCCGTCGGCGAAATGGTCCCGCGCGAGGATTTGCCCGCCGCCGTGACGCTGAACAGCGTTGGCTTCAACATCACCCGCAGCGTCGGCCCGGCCATCGGCGGCATCATCGTCGCGGCCGCCGGCGCCGCTGCCGCATTTTTCGTGAATGCGCTGAGTTATTTCACGCTGATCTACGCCCTGTTTCGCTGGCAGCCGCCCAAATATGCCTCGACCCTGCCGCGGGAGCAGCTTCTGGCCGCCATTTCGTCCGGCATGCGTTATGTGGCGATGTCGCCCAATATCGGCAAGGTGCTGGTGCGGGGCTTCCTTTTCGGCCTTTCCGCCAGCGCCATCCTTGCCTTGATGCCCATCGTCGCCCGCGATCTGGTCGAAGGCGGCCCTCTGACCTACGGCGTCATGCTGGGTGCCTTCGGCGTCGGCGCCATTGGCGGTGCCCTGATCAGCGCCAGATTGCGCGAGGTCCTGTCCAGCGAATGGATCGTGCGCGTCGCATTTCTTGGCTTCGCCTTCAGCGCTGGCGTAACGGCGGTGAGCACGAGTGCGATCGTCACCTCGTTGGTTCTGACCGTTGCCGGCGCCTGCTGGGTTCTGGCGCTATCGCTCTTCAACACCATCGTCCAGCTCTCCACCCCGCGCTGGGTGGTAGGCCGGGCGCTCTCGCTCTACCAGACGCTCACCTTCGGCGGCATTGCGGTCGGCAGCTGGCTGTGGGGCGAGCTGGCGGAAGATTACGGCATTTCCTATTCGCTGCTCTGTTCGTGCGCGCTGATGCTGCTCGGCGTCGTCGTCGGCCTAAAGCTCGCCATGCCGGCTTTTGCTTCGCTCAACCTCGATCCGCTCAACCGCTTCGTGGAACCGCCGCTGCGGTTGGATATCAAGCCGCGCAGTGGACCCATTGCCATTCTCATCGATTATGAAATCCATGACGAGGATCTGGGCGAATTTCTGCCACTGATGGCGGAGCGCCGCCGAATCCGTCTGCGTGATGGCGCACGCAACTGGAACCTGATGCGCGATCTCGAAAACCCTGATATCTGGACCGAAAGCTACCATGTGCCGACATGGGTGGAATATGTCCGCCACAACCACCGCCGCACCCAGGCGGATGCGGAGGCCTGGGACCGGCTGCTGGAGCTTCACCGCGGCAAGACACGGCCGCGCGTGCACCGGATGATCGAGCGGCAGACCATTCCGCCGACCGACGATATCTTTCACAAGCCCCATACCGACCAGCATTGAGAGGCGATGGTTAAGTGAGTGCGATGCCCTTCCCACACACTTCCCGTCATCCTCGGGCCTGT
>NZ_JAVAYA010000036.1:0-33667 GCF_041954855.1 Agrobacterium sp. LR_9 | reverse complement strand
TCCGGGGTGACGGGGAGAGGAAGCTACGACCTTACCAAGCGCGGCCGCATGGCATTTGGCAGTGCTGCCGAATACTCCGCTCAATCCTTCTTGATCTCACCCATGCGGTTCCACGCATCCAGCCCGGCAATCTTGTAAGCCTCGGCAAGTGTGGGATAGTTGAACGTGTTCTCGACGAAATATTCCACAGTGCCTTTGAGGTTCAGCACCGCCTGGCCGATATGCACCAGTTCGGTGGCACCTTCGCCGACGATGTGGACGCCGAGCAGGCGGCGGGTTTTGAGCGAGAAGATCATCTTCAACAGCCCGCTGTCGAGACCCATGATGTGGCCGCGCGAGGTTTCGCGGAAATGGGCGATGCCGCATTCATAGGGAATGCCGCGTTCGATGACTTCTTCTTCCGTCAGGCCGCAGGTGGAAATTTCCGGTACGGCATAGATGCCGTAAGGGAAGAATTGCGGCGGTTCGCCGGCCGGTGCGCCGACGGCGTGGCGGGCGGCGATGCGGCCCTGTTCCATGGAGGTGGAGGCAAGGCTCGGGAAACCGATGATGTCGCCGGCGGCATAGATGTTCGGCACCGAGGTCTGGAAGGTTTCGGGATCGACCTTCAGCCGGCCGCGGCTATCGGCCTCCAGCCCGCAGGCCGAAAGATTGAGTGTATCGGTGGCGCCGACACGGCCGGCGGCGAAGAGGACGGTCTCCGCCTTCAGGACGCGGCCATTGCCGAGCGAGACGAGGCACTTGCCGCTTTCGTCGCGTTCCACCTTTTCCGCCTTCTGGCCGAAGATCAGCTTCATGTTGCGGTCGCGCAGCTGATAGGCGAAATCCTCGACGATTTCCTTGTCGATGAATTCCAGCATGGTTTCGCGCGGCTCCACCACCGTCACCTGCGTATCGAGCGCGCTGAAGATGGTGGCATATTCGATGCCGATGACGCCAGCGCCAACGACGACCATGGAGCGCGGGAGTTCCTTGATCTCAAGAATCTCGTCCGAGTCGAGCACCGCTTCGCCATCGAAGGGAATATGCGGCGGCCGGTAGGGGCGGGTGCCGATGGTCAGCAGGATGGAGGTGCCCGTCACGGTCATGATCTCGCCGTCGCTCTTCACCACCTTCATGGTGTTGGCGTCGATGAAGCTCGCGGTGCCGCGAATGTGCTGCACGCGGTTGCGGGCAAACTGGTGTTCCAGCACTTCCACTTCGTGATCCAGCGTGATGAGCAGGCGGCGGCGCAGGTCTTCGGCATCGATCTCCTGCTTGACGCGATAGGCGCGGCCGTAAAAACCGCGCTCGCGCCAGCCGGTGAGATTGAGCGCCGTCTCGCGCAGGGTCTTCGATGGAATGGTGCCGGTGTGCACGGAAACGCCGCCGACGCGGCTGCCCTTCTCGATGACCAGAACCCTCTTTTCGAGCTTGGCGGCCTGAATGGCGGCCCGTCTTCCCGCCGGACCGCTGCCGACAACAATCAGATCGAACTGGTGCATGAAAAACCCCGGAACAGAATTATTGCGATGACCGGATGTCGCATCCGGCATGGCGTCGCTGCGAAATGGTCATGATGCCATTTTGACGATGGGGAGTGATTCCCCCCTTCAGCCTTGCCCGCAAGAGTGCAATGCAACAAACGCCTGCGTCAATCTGTAGCGTAAGAATCTGACGGATTCGTAACTGGGGGTGGGGTTTCAGGAGGTTGTGCGATTTCTGGAGGGCGGAGGTGCGTGTGGCTTACCCCCCTCTGCCCTGCCGGGCATCTCCCCCTCAAGGGGGGAGATCGGCAGGAGGCGCGACCACCAGTTCATTCGCAAATGTAGAGATGGGCGAAACCTGCCCGCGAGTCGATCTCCCCCCTTGAGGGGGAGATGCCCGGCAGGGCAGAGGGGGGTAAGCGGCGTCAGTCTTCCTTCCGGGTGACATGGCGGTGAAGTGCCGCAAGGTCCTGACGGAGCGCGGCCAGTTCGGCCAGCACCTTCACATCGATCTTTTCATGCAGGGAAAGAACCTCAAGCTCGGCCTTCAGGTTCACCTCGTAGTCCTTGGCGGCCTCGAAACGGTCGCGGGCGGCCTGGCGGTTCTGCGACATCATGATGATCGGCGCCTGAATGGCCGCCAGCATGGAAAGCAGCAGGTTGAGGAAGATGAAGGGGTAGGGATCGAAGGCGCCGGTCGTCAGGATGATGGTGTTGATGACGGCCCAGAAGATCAGGAAAAAGCAGAAACCGAGGATGAAACCCCAGGAGCCGCCGACCTTGGCGATATTGTCGGCCAGCCTGTCGCCGAAACTCGCGCCAGCGGAAAATTCCGCATTGGTGTCGCTCGAAATCAGTTTCTTCTGGTGCGACAGTTCCAGAATGCGCCGCTCCACTTCGCCGATTTCGCGAGAGGAACGCTTGAAATGCGAAACGATATAGTCGGAGATATCTGACACGGTGTGTCTCCGGTTCTGATGGGGCGATGCGAATGTTATCCCGAGATAAACCCGCATGGCGGCGGAATTCAAACGATTTCCACCGCCATGCGGTTCAGGCGTCCCCGCCGAAAAACATCAGACCGATGGCGCGCCTTCGTGCAGCCAGTTGAAACCGGGGAAGAAGCGCTCGCGGCCATATTGCTGGCCGAACATCATGTCGAATTGCAGCAGGCGGTAGTCGCGCACCACGTCGGGAACGGCGTTCGGGGCAATTGACCAGTCGGGCAGGGCCTTGCCGTCGGTTGCCACCAGCATATGCCGGTCGATGACGGAAAAGGCCTGCTGCACGTCGCCCAGCGTGCCGGTGTAGAAGGGATCGGAGAAGCCCGCCGTTTTCAGCACGTGATAAGGCAAAAGCGCCGGGCTGATGGTGCCGATATTCTTGCGCACGCCCTTCTTTGAGGACCAGACGATGAGCGGCGTCTCATGTTCCTTCTTCATCACCTCCAGCGGCGCGCGGCGGCTGGCTACCATGCCCGGCATGTAGCCGCTTTCCACGAAGGTCTGGCCGAGCGGCGGCAGGTGATCGCCGAACAGGACGACGATGGTTTCCCGGTCACGCTTCTTCGCCCAGCGCATGAGTTTCAGCAGCGCTTCATCGGCTTCCGCCACCCCTTGCGAATAGGTGGCCAGCGCCTGCGAGGCCGAGGCGGAAAGGCCGCCCTCGACGCCGATGGTGTTTTCGGCGTAACGGGTCGCCTCGTAGGGGCCGTGTCCCTGAAGGGTGACGGCGAAGAGGAAGAGCGGGTTCTGCGCCTTCTCGGCCGTCGCCATGATCTCGTCCATCAGCGCATCGTCGGAGGCGAAGTTGCCGCGTTTTTCCATGGCCGGCAGCGTCTCTTCGGAGCGGAATTCCTCGAAGCCGAAATTCCTGTAGACCTGCTTGCGGTTCCAGAACCATTCCTGGAAGGGGTGCATGGCGATGGCGGAATAACCTTCGCCACGGAAGAAGCTGGCGAGCGAGGGCACCGGGCGGCGGATATATTGCTGATAGGGAATGCTGCCATAGGGCAGGAAGGCGTTGGAAAAGCCGGTCAGTGCCTCGAATTCCACATTCGCCGTCATGCCGCCGAACTCGGGGGAAAAGACATTGCCGGACTGTTTGGCGCGGATCGTCGGCATGGGATCGGCGGAGAGGTTCACATTTTCCAGCCGCGTCGGATCCCACAGCGATTCGCTCATCAGCATGATGACATCGGGGTAATCGCCCTTGTTGGCGGCGAAGGCGGCGGGCTCGGAAGTCAGGTCGGCAATGGTGTTTTCGCCGTAACCCTGCGGCGCCGAGACATTGGCCATCGGAATATTGAAGGCAAAGGCCATCAGGAAGCCGTTATGGCGGTAATTTTCCTGCTGATCCCACATCATTGGAATGATGTTGAGGCGATCGCGCACCCAGGAATAATGCGAATAGTCCATCAGCGAGGCGAGACCCGCAAGAAGCGGCAGCGCCATCGCGAGACCGGCGGCGCGTTCGCGCAAGCTCAAGCCCGGTGAGTGGCGGCGCGCCAGCAGCCAGAGGCCCGTAAGTGCCGCAATCGTGGCGCAGATGCCGAGGGCGACGAGGGCTGCCGTCATCGGCTGGGCCTTCAGCATGGTCGGCAGAAGCTCAAGAATCTGTCGGCCGAACAGCAGGTCGGAGGGGTAAAGCGGATCGGAAAGATAGGTCTGTTTCTGTGCCGAAATCAGCCCCGTCAGCGCGCAGAGCGGCGCAAGCGCGATCAGCGAGAGGTAACGCCTGCCAAGAAGTGCATCGAGCGCTACGAGAAGGGCAAGCACGGCGGCGATGGTGGTCATGCCGGGGCGGGCGGAGGAGGTGAGGAAAGCGCCGACATCGTTCAGCGAACCGCGGGCGATCCACTCCAGCGCCACGACCAGCACGACGGACGCGACCGTCAGATTGGCAAGCGGATAGGCGATGCCCGAAAGCTTGGAAAGGCTCCTTGTCCATGCAGGCGAAAAGACGAAACCAGCCTTTTCGGAAGCCGTTGTTTTTGGCGCCGAATCTCTCAAACCCATACTCCGGTATTGCAGGCGGCACGGCCGATCCGGGGAGGGGAATCGGGTGTCGCAAAAGTGTCATGTAACTGTCACATAAGCGCGATGAACGCGACATGAACTTTGAAGAGACTGGCCGGTGCGGCGATAACCTTAGCGTGAACGCGCGCGGACGAAGCGTAACGGACGCGGCCATGCAATTGCCGCGTTGCGGAGCGGCCACGGGCGCGGTATTGAAAAGCCATGAGCGACAGACACGATATAGAGAACCATCTCCGGATTGCCGTCGGGCAGTTCAATCCCACCGTTGGCGACGTGGCGGGCAATCTCGCCAAGGCGCGCGAGGCAAGGGCAGATGCGGCGACGCAGGGCGCCGATCTTCTGCTTCTGACCGAGCTGTTCATATCGGGCTATCCGCCGGAAGATCTGGTGCTGAAGCCGGCTTTCCTGAAAGCATGCCTGAAAGCCGTGGAAGAGCTGGCGGCGGAAACCGCCGATGGCGGTCCGGGCGTCGTTATCGGTTTTCCGCGACAGGGTGAGACGGGCCGGCACAATTCCGTGGCGCTTCTGGATGGCGGCAAGATCATCGCGCTGCGCGACAAGATCGACCTGCCGAATTACGGCGAATTCGACGAAAAACGCGTTTTCTCCGAAGGATCGATTTCCGGTCCCTATAATTTCCGTGGAGTCAGGATCGGTATTCCGATCTGCGAGGAAATCTGGAACGATATGGGTGTCTGCGAGACGCTGGCCGAAAGCGGGGCGGAAATCCTGCTGGTGCCGAACGGTTCGCCCTATTATCGCGGCAAGCTGGATGTGCGGCATCAGGTGGCGCTGCGGCAGGTTATCGAAAGCGGCCTGCCTCTCGTCTTCGCCAACCAGCTGGGTGGGCAGGATGAGCTGGTGTTCGACGGCGCAAGCTTCGGCTTCAATGCCGATAAGACGCTCGCTTTCCAGATGAGCCAGTTCGAGGCCACACTTGCCGTCACCGACTGGAAACGCACGGCAGACGGCTGGCATTGCGACAGCGGACCTTTCTCGAAGATTCCCGAAGGCGAAGAGGCGGATTACCGCGCCTGCATGCTGGGCTTCCGCGATTACGTCAACAAAAACGGCTTCAAGAGCGTGGTTCTCGGCCTTTCCGGCGGCATCGATTCGGCGATCTGTGCCGCCCTTGCCGTCGATGCGCTGGGCGAGGAGCGGGTGCGCTGCATCATGCTGCCTTACCGTTATACTTCGGAGGAATCGCTGAAGGACGCAGCCGATTGCGCGAAAGCGCTGGGCTGCCGTTACGATATCGTGCCGATCGTCGAGCCGGTGGAAGGATTCCTCTCGGCGCTTTCCGATCTCTTCGAGGGCACGGAAGAGGGCATTACCGAGGAAAACCTGCAGAGCCGCACGCGCGGCACGATTTTGATGGCCGTCTCGAACAAGTTCGGCTCCATGGTGGTGACGACGGGCAACAAGTCGGAAATGTCGGTTGGTTACGCCACGCTTTACGGCGACATGAATGGTGGTTTCAACCCCATCAAGGACCTCTACAAGATGCAGGTCTATGCCATTTCCAGCTGGCGCAACGTCCATGTGCCGCCGGGCGCGCTCGGCCCTTCCGGCGAAGTGATCCCGGCCAATATCATTTCCAAGGCCCCGTCGGCCGAATTGCGCCCCAACCAGACCGACCAGGATTCGCTGCCGCCCTATCCGGTGCTGGACGATATTCTGGAATGCCTCGTCGAAAAGGAAATGTCGGTCGAGGAAATTCTGGCGCGTGGCCATGATGTGGCGACGGTGCACCGGGTCGAACATCTGCTCTATCTCGCCGAATACAAGCGCCGGCAATCGGCCCCGGGCGTGAAGATCACCAAGAAGAACTTTGGGCGTGACCGGCGTTATCCGATCACCAACCGGTTTCGGGATCGGTGATTGAAGGAAGACGCTGGTAGCGGATGTTTTGCCCGGCGTTGCCGCTCGTTTCTTCTCCCCGCCGGGGAGAAGAAACAAGGGGCATGCGCTCGTTCCACAACAAGCCTTCGCGTTTAAGCAAGCGGCGCGGAGAAAACCCCGCGCCGTTCGCTGATCTCAAATAACCTGCCCCACATCGATGCGGTTGCCATCCGGGTCCTCAAACACAAAGGCCCTGAGACCGTAATCCTTGTCTTGCAGGCCCTTGATGATGCGCAAGCCCTGGCTCTTGCAGAGCGCATGCAGCGCATCGACATCGCTCACCATCATATGCGCCACATTGAAAGGCGCTGCCTTGTGGGTGGGCTGCAATGTCAGGTGCAGTTCGGCATTGCCCTGTTTGAGAATCATGAAGCCGACAGGGTTGCCGTTTTCGAAGGTCTTTTCGAAGCCCAGCACGCCAACGTAAAAATCATGGGCCTTTTCGATATTTTTGACAGGAAGCATTGCGGCGATCCGGCCGAAGCGGATGCCGTGATCGGCGATGGTATTCATCGCGGAACCTCGGTTTTAGGAGAAACGGCAAGGGTCACGGACGGTGCCGGAGCGCTGGCGTTTTTTCCGGTTTGAATTTGCAGGACGGTGCCTGCCGCCGTAGGATCATAATCGAGGCGATGGTGGATGCAAACGGAATGTCTGCATTGCCGGGCGCTTTGAACGAGACACGGACACGCCCGGGAGGCAGAATGCGCAGCTCCATCGAAATCTTCAACATCCGCACCCGGCAGATGCGGGTGGTGTGGCAGACGCATGATCTCTTCGAAGCGCCGAACTGGTCGCCGGATGGAAAATATCTGCTGCTGAACAGCGAAGGTCTGCTTTACCGCCTGTCTCTTGCCGGTGATATCGCGCCGGAGAAGGTCGATACCGGCTTTGCCACGCTCTGCAACAATGATCACGGTATTTCGCCGGATGGATCGCTCTACGCCATTTCCGATAAGGTGGAATTTGGCAAGAGCGCCATCTATCTCATGGCCTCGACGGGCGGCGCGCCGCGGTTGATGACGAAAAATCTTCCCTCTTACTGGCATGGCTGGTCGCCGGATGGGAAAGGTTTTGCCTATTGCGGCATTCGCGATCAGGTCTTCGATATCTATTCGATGGATATAACAAGCGGCGTCGAGACGCGGCTGACCCATGGCGAGGGCCGCAATGACGGGCCGGATTATTCGCCTGACGGCGAGTGGATCTATTTCAATTCCAGCCGCACCGGGCGAATGCAGATCTGGCGCGTGCGGGTGGATGGCTCCGCCGTCGAGCGCATTACCGACAGTCCCTATGGCGACTGGTTTCCGCACCCGTCTCCCAAGGGAGACAAGGTGGTGTTCATTTCCTATGACGGCGACGTTTTCGACCATCCGCGCGATCTCGATGTACGGGTGCGGCTGATGGACATGGATGGCGGCAATGCCGAGACGCTGTTCGAACTTTTCGGCGGGCAGGGCACGATGAACTCGCCCAACTGGTCACCGGATGGGGATGAGTTCGCTTATGTCCGGTATTTTCCGGTGGAATGATGGGGGTGAGGCGGGCCACATTGCCGCACCACCGGCAGGATGCTTGCATTCGCAAACTTTTTTGCCCATAGCTTGCCTGTCAGGTGCCTGCCCTTGCGGCGGGAGAATCGGGAATCCGGTGAAAGACCGGAACGTGCCCAGCGCTGTGAGGCGGACGTTCTTTTTTTAAAGCCACTGAAGCAATTCGGGAAGGCGAAAAGGGCGGATGAAGCCAAGTCAGAAGACCGGCCTGATAAGATAGACCGAACCGCGCGGACGGCGGCAGGTTGTTGTCGAGGCGGGGTGCGCATTTGCGCCCGGCCTTCGCATTGTTGGGGATAGACGATGCCAGCCAGTTCGTTCGATTATGCGCTCTCGCCAGCCCGCCCGTTTTCCTGTGAGGAACGCGAGACGATTTACCGCGCCATCGAGACCCGTCGCGACGTGCGCGACCAGTTCCTGCCGGACCCGCTGCCGGACGATCTGGTGGAGCGTCTTTTGAAGGCGGCTCATTCCGCACCCTCGGTCGGTTTCATGCAGCCGTGGAATTTCACCCTCATCACCGATGGCGCGATCCGTCAGGCGGCCTTCGTGGCCTTCAGCCGCGCCAATGAGGAGGCGGCGGCGATGTTCACGGGCGAGCAACAGGCGCTTTATCGCAGTCTCAAACTTGAAGGCATCCGCAAGGCGCCGCTCAGCATCTGCGTTACCTGCGATCCGACGCGTGGTGGCAAGGTGGTGCTGGGCCGCACCCATAATCCGCGCACGGATGTCTATTCCACCGTCTGCGCCATCCAGAATCTCTGGCTCGCGGCGCGCGCCGAAGGCATCGGTGTCGGCTGGGTCAGCATTTTCCACGATAGCGACATTCGCACCATTCTCGATATTCCCGACCATATCGAAATCGTCGCCTGGCTTTGCCTCGGCCGTGTCGATGCGCTCTATAACGAGCCGGAACTGGCGGTGAAGGGCTGGCGACAGCGCGTGCCGCTGGAGGAACTGGTGTTTCGTAACCGCTGGGGCGGGGTGTAGAAGCGTAGGCCTGTGAACAAGGCGGGGCCTTGCCGTGTGTTTCTTCTCCCCGCCGGGGAGAAAGTGGCCCGGAAGGTCGGGTGAGGGGGCAAGCTCTCCGAATATCGCTGACGCCGCCCTCTCATCGCGCTGCCGCGGAGTTCTCTCGCTCGGGGAGAAGAAACAAGCGGCGCCTGCTCGCTCCGCGATGTATGTCACTGCTGCGGCTGTATACCCTTCAGTGCCGGGTTCTTCAGGTCGATCCGGCCCGTCTGGTCGGGCAGGAATTTCGGGCCTATGACGCGGACGCGGCTGTCGTTGGGGTCATAGTCGCGTTCGGGAACGGGCTGTTCCTGCGGCTTGGCGGCCTGTTGCTGTTCGGCGGGTTTCTCAGCCTTGTCAGCTTGCGGTGATGGAATGGTGGTGATGCCGGAATAGGGTTTTTCGGGCTGCGGCCGGGCGGCCTCTTCCTGCTTTTGCATTTCCTTGTGATAGGCGGCCATGTTGCAGGCGCAGCCTGGCGCTTTTGTACTGGCGTTTCGATAGGCGAAGGCGGTTGGCAGGTCCCTGTAGGGCTTGCCTGTTTCCGCAGACACCATATCGGCGGTTTCCTGATCCGTCATGGAGTGGAAATAAAGCTCCGTCTCGGTGCCCGGACACATTTTCTCGCACTGCTCCGCCTGGGCGCGGAAATCGAGCGGCGAGGCATTGGACGCGATGGGGAAAAACGAGCCGTCGCAGGTGCGCACGCAGAGTGTGCGAAGCCCGCCCTCGGCGGCGGCGTTGGGGTAGGGCGAAAGCCCCGCCTGTCCCGGCTCATCGTCGTTCTGCGGGCCATTCTGCCGAAAGGCGTCGGGATAACGCGTCACATCCGGAGGCGGAGGCAATTGTGTTTCCGTTTGTGGCATGGTGTTGCAGCCATTGGCATCGAGGGCGGCGAGAATGCGCTGACGCCTGATGTCGCCGTCGTTGTCACGCGCGGCCGCCATGGCGTCGTCGCGGTCTCGGATGATGGCGTCGCGCTCGCTTTCCGCTTCCGCCAGCGCATCGCCGATCTCGGCGCAGATACCGGCATTGGGATTGCCATAGACGATGACGCTGCCGGATGAGCAGCCATAGCCGCGCAGATCGTTCCTGATCTTGCGGATGACGATGTTCTGGCGGGCGAGCGCGTTGGCATAACGGCGCACCTCTGCCGTGTTGCCGATGACGCGTGGTGGTTCGCGCAATTGCGCATAAAGCGTATCGCAGACCTGATCCGCGAAGGCGGCGGCCGGGGCGAGGAAAATAAGGGGAAGCAGGAGGCCGATGATGCGGCTGCGGCGGGTCAATTGTTCGATCCGTTCGATGTCCCCGGCCGGTGGCAGGGGCGTTATACTTCACGACATCCGTGTTTCGGGAAGATAACATAAGCTGTTGCCGCAATGCGGCAACAGCCTGTTCAAAATTGCGTTAATGCGGCCTCTATCACACCGAAGGGTGCGAAGCCTGCACCACGGCAAACGCCGCCATGTTGACCACACCGCGCGAGGTGACGCTGGGCGACAGGATATGGGCGGGCAGGGCCGTGCCGAGCAGGATGGGGCCGACATGCAGGCCTTCCGTCAAGGTGCGGGTGACGCCGAGCGTGATGTTGGCGGCATCGAGGTTCGGGAAGACCAGAAGGTTCGCTTCGCCGGTCAGCACGCTGTTCGGCATGGCGCGCTTGCGCAGCGCTTCCGAAAGGGCCGAGCCGCCCTGCATTTCGCCATCCACTTCCAGTTCCGGTGCGGCTTCCTGCACGATCTTCAGGGCGCGGCGCATCTTGCGGGCGCTTTCGGAATCGCGCGAGCCGAAATTGGAATGGCTGGCGAGGGCGATCTTCGGCGTGATGCCGAAGCGGCGGATTTCCTTGGCCGCGAGAATGGCCATTTCCGCCACTTCCTCGGAGGTCGGGTCGTAATTCACGAAAGTATCGGTGAGGAACAGCGCACCCTGCTGGGTGATGAGCAGGCTGAGGCCCGCGAAGGAACGCACGCCTTCCTGCTTGCCGATGATCTGGTTGACGTCGCGCAGGTGGCGGTCGTAACGGCCTTCGAGGCCGCAGATCAGCGCATCCGCTTCGCCGCGCTTCACCGACAGCGCGCCGATGACGGTCGTGTTGGTGCGCACGATGGTGCGGGCTGCTTCCGGGTTGATGCCGACGCGGCCGACAAGGGCGAAATAGTCATCGACATAATCGCGGTAGCGCGGATCGTCTTCCGGGTTGACCACGGCGAAATCCGTATGCGGGCGGATGCGCAGGCCGAAGCGCTTCAGGCGCGTTTCGATGATCTGCGGACGGCCGATGAGGATCGGGATGCCGGTGCCTTCTTCCAGAAGCACCTGGGCGGCGCGCAGTACGCGCTCGTCTTCGCCTTCGGCAAAGATGATGCGCTTCTTTTCGGCGGCTTTCGCGGCATTGAAGACCGGTTTCATGATGAAGCCGGAACGCCAGACGAAACGGTTCAGCTGGTCGAGATAGGCTTCGAAATCGGTGATCGGCCGGGCGGCGATACCGCTTGCGGCCGCAGCGCGGGCAACGGCTGGCGCAATGCGCAGGATGAGGCGCGGATCGAAGGGCGAGGGGATGAGGTAGTTCGGGCCGAAGACCGGCGTTTCGCCGCTATAGGCCTTCGCGGCCACTTCGGAAACTTCCTCACGCGCGAGTTCGGCGATGGCCTGCACGGCGGCCATCTTCATTTCCTCGTTGATCGTGGTTGCGCCGCAATCCAGCGCGCCGCGGAAGATATAGGGGAAGCAGAGAACGTTGTTCACCTGGTTCGGGAAATCCGAACGACCGGTGCAGATCATCGCATCCGGACGGGCCGCACGCGCCGCCTCCGGCATGATTTCCGGATTGGGGTTGGCAAGCGCCAGGATCAGCGGGTTCTCCGCCATGCGCTCCAGGAGTTCCGGCTTCAGCACGCCTGCGGCGGAAAGGCCGAGGAAGACATCCGCGCCGTCGATGGTTTCGGAGAGAACGCGCTTGTCGGTCTTCTGGGCGTAAACTTCTTTCCACTCGTCCATCAGCGTGTTGCGGCCATCGTAAACGAGGCCTTCAATGTCGTGGACCCAGATGTTTTCTTTCTTCGCGCCCATGGAAACGAGCAGGTTGAGGCAGGCAAGAGCTGCCGCGCCGGCGCCCGAGGCGACGATCTTGACGCTCGAGAGCGATTTTCCGGCGAGTTCCAGCGCATTGGTGACGGCGGCGGCGACGATGATCGCGGTGCCGTGCTGGTCATCGTGGAAGACCGGGATGTTCATCTTCTCGCGCAGCTGGCGCTCAACCTCGAAACATTCCGGCGCCTTGATGTCCTCAAGGTTGATGCCGCCGAAGGTGGGCTCCAGCGCTGCGATGGTGGAGACCATGTCGTTGATGCCGGGCGCATCGATTTCGATATCGAAAACGTCGATGCCGGCGAATTTCTTGAAGAGGACGGCCTTGCCTTCCATCACCGGCTTGGAAGCGAGCGGGCCGATATTGCCGAGGCCGAGCACCGCCGTGCCGTTGGAAATGACGGCGACGAGGTTGGCGCGGGCGGTATATTCCGCCGCCGTTTCCGGATTTTCATGGATGGCGAGGCAGGGGGCGGCAACACCCGGCGAATAGGCCAGCGCCAGATCGCGCTGGTTGCCGAGCGGCTTGGTGGCCTGGATTTCCAGCTTGCCGGGGCGCGGATAGCGGTGGAAAAAGAGCGCCTGTTCCTCGATGTCGGCCTTTGCCGTGTTGGCGGGCGTGTTGTTCTTATCGTGAGAGGTCATTCTTCCACCGTCATGTCTGGTTCAATTCCGGACCCCTGAATACAACAAACTTCCCCGTGGTACAGCCGTTATTTGACCGCACCTTATGCAAATGCGGCCATGGCTTATTCGCGTTTTCGTGAAGGCTTTCGTCATATTCCCTATAAAAACCGGCGTCTGTCATGTTGCTGAAACACGAGTCTGGTTCTGAGAGGTAAGAAAGCCGCAGGGACGCAACCGAACAGGGGGATGAAATCCGTGGCCGGTCAAATCGAAACCAGACAGTTCAGAACGCTTTTCATTTCGGATGTTCATCTCGGCTCCAAGGCGGCCAAGACGGATTATCTGCTCGACTTCCTGAAATATCACGAGGCCGAGACGATCATTCTCGTCGGCGACATCGTCGACGGCTGGCGTCTGCGCCGCAGCTGGTACTGGCCGCAGGGCTGCAACGACGTGGTGCAGAAGCTCCTGCGCAAGGCCCGCAAGGGAACGCGCATCGTCTATATTCCCGGCAATCATGACGAATTCCTGCGGGAATTTCCGGGCATGCATTTCGGCGGCATCGAAGTGGCCGAGCGCATGATTCATGAGGCCGCCGACGGTAAGAAGTACCTCATCATCCATGGCGACGAGTTCGACGTGGTGGTGCGCAACGCCCGCCTGCTCGCCTATCTCGGCGACTGGGCCTATGACGCGGCAATTGCGCTCAACATCGCCATCGCCGCCGTGCGCCGCCGCATCGGCCTGCCTTACTGGTCGTTCTCGGCCTGGGCCAAGCTGCAGGTCAAACACGCGGTCAACTTCATCGGCGAATTCCAGCGCGTGGTGGCCGACGAGGCGCGACGCAACAATGTCGACGGCGTGATCTGTGGGCACATCCACCACGCTGTCATGGAAGACATGGACGGCATCCGCTACATCAACACCGGCGACTGGGTGGAAAGCTGCACGGCGATTGCCGAAAATGCCGATGGCAGCTTCGAGCTGATCACCTGGATGCAGACGAGCGACGTTACCGCCGAACACACATCGGACGAGATGGAGCCGGTGGATATTCCGGGGCTGATCGGGAAGCACGCGGCCTGAGTTGGCGTGTTTGGTTGCAGGCTCACCTGTAAACGAAGTGTTTGGCAAAAATTGTAGCATCCGCATACCGTCATCCCGGCCCTGAGCCGGGATCCAGTGCGATCAAGTCTTTGATCGCGTAAGACCTATTTCTCACGGCGCAGACGCGCCGTGGCTGGATGCCGGATCAGGTCCGGCATGACGGAGGTGAGGCTTTAGAGCCTTCCCAGTAACCTTCCGGTTAGGCACCGGCGAGATGGTGCGAACGCAGCCTCTCGACACCAACCCAGTGCGGACCCTTAGCGAGAGTTCTACCCCCACAATTCCGGCCGTGCCGGATAAACCAGCGAACCCTCATAAACCAGCCCCGGCTCACGATCCTGCGCCAGCAGCAGCGGCCCGTCGAGATCGGCGAAGGCCGTGCCCTGCGCCGCCAGCACGGCAGGCGCCATGCCGAGCGAGGTGCCGAGCATGCAGCCGACCATGATGGTGAAGCCGAGCCTTTCGGCCTCAGCCTTCATGACGAGCGCTTCGGTCAGGCCGCCGGTCTTGTCGAGCTTGATGTTGATCGCATCGTAACGGTCGCGCAGGCCGGCGAGGTCCTTCGTGGAATGCACGCTTTCATCGGCGCAGATCAGTACCGGATGGTCGATGCGGGCGAGGATGTCATCCTTGCCGGCGGGTAGCGGCTGCTCGATCAGCGATATCTTCAGTTCTGCCGCAAGCCGCAGATAATATTCGATATTATAATCGTTCCAGCCTTCATTGGCGTCGATGATGATGCGCGCTTCGGGTGCGGCGGCGCGCACGGCCCTGAGACGCGCTTCGTCATCCGCCGTGCCGGTCTTGATCTTCAGCAGCGGGCGGCCTGCGTTTTCCGCCGTTTTCGCGGCCATGGTCTCGGGGTCGGCAAGCGAGATGGTGTAGGCGGTGACGAGCGGCTTTGCCGCCTGTCCAAGGATGCGCTCGGCAACGGTTTTGCCGGTGATCTTGGCTTCGAGGTCCCACAGCGCGCAATCCACCGCATTGCGGGCGGCGCCGGGTTGCATCGCCTGTTGCAGTTCCTGCCGTGTCACACCGCCGGCGATCTGCTCCGCCATCGCCTCGATATCGGCAATGACGCCTTCAATACTTTCGCCATAACGCGGATAGGGCACACATTCGCCGATACCGGTAAAGGAACCATCGCGGATGGTGCACGTTACGACATCCGCGTGGGTGCGGGTGCCGCGTGAAATGGTGAAGCTGCCGGCGACGGGAAAACGTTCCGTTGTGGCTTGAAGGTAACGGGGCATGTTTTTTCACTTCCGATTGGGCGGCAAAAGACACATGACGCCAAATTTATCACGAATTGTCGGCCGTCAC
This sequence comes from Agrobacterium sp. LR_9, assembly GCF_041954855.1. Lineage (NCBI taxonomy): Bacteria > Pseudomonadati > Pseudomonadota > Alphaproteobacteria > Hyphomicrobiales > Rhizobiaceae > Agrobacterium > Agrobacterium sp. LR_9. Next base: position 18,541 of record NZ_JAVAYA010000036.1, on the reverse strand, counting down.
TGTGGCTTGCCGGAGGCCAAAACGTTATGAAACCTTTAAGAATCTCGTGACGGCTGCACTCGCTCGGAGCATTATGCAAGAACAGGACACACGGCAACAGGCGAACCCGGCCGCAATCACCGAAGACGACAGCGTCTCCGGCGGCGGCTTGCGTTTTGTCATGAGCGGTTCCTGGCGCAACAGCAATCTCGCCGGTGTTTTCCCCAGTCTTGAAAAGCTCGAAAAGAGCAAATCGGCCGGCCCGGTGGAAATCGATCTTTCTTCCGTCGAGGCTATCGATACGACGGGTGCATGGATCATCCAGCGCCTGCGCAAGGACCTCGAGGCAAATGGCGCCACCGTCACCGTGACGGGCAATGACCGTATCGAAGAGGTCATCGGCCAGTTGCCCGAAAAGGTGGAGATGGAGGGCGAAGCGCCCAAGAAGGTGGGGCTCGCCGAGCGTATTTTTGCGCCCATCGGCAAGGCCGTCATTCAGAACGGCGCGGATTTCCTGGCGGGCATGTATATTCTCGGCTCGGCCGTGCGCGGCGCGCAGATGAAGCTCGGGCGTGGGCGCGGCGTCTCGCCGGCGGCGATCGTCAACCAGATCGACCATATGGGCGTGCGCGCCGTGCCGATCATCATGCTGATGTCGTTCCTGATTGGTGCGATCATCGCCCAGCAGGGTGCGTTTCAGCTGCGTTATTTCGGTGCGGAAGTCTTCGTTGTCGATCTGGTCGGCATTCTGCAATTGCGTGAAATCGGTGTGCTTCTGACCGCGATCATGATCGCCGGCCGCTCCGGCAGTGCCATCACCGCCGAAATCGGCTCCATGAAGATGCGCGAGGAAATCGACGCGCTGAAGGTGATCGGCCTCAACCCCGTCGGCGTGCTGGTGTTTCCGCGGTTGGTGGCGCTCACCATCGCGCTGCCGCTTTTGACCATTCTCGCCAATTTCGCAGCGCTTTTCGGTGCGGCCATCGTGGCCTTTGCCTATTCCGGCATAACCTTCGAGGTGTTCCTGTCGCGCCTGCATGGTGCCGTGGAGGAATCGACCATTGCCGCCGGCATGATCAAGGCGCCGTTCATGGCGCTCATCATTGGCATCGTCGCGGCCGTTGAAGGCATGAAGGTGGGCGGTTCGGCCGAATCGCTCGGCCAGCACGTCACCTCCTCGGTGGTGAAGTCGATCTTCGTCGTCATTCTGGTGGATGGTCTTTTCGCCATCTTCTACGCAGCCATCGATTTTTAGGGAGGGCGCGTTGGAGAAACTGGACCAGAAACCGCATGAGACAAGAACCGGGAAAGACGGACGCGAGGTGGTGCTTTCCGTCGAGGGCGTGACTGTCGGTTTTAACGGCCGCAACGTGCTCGAAAATCTCGACCTCGATGTCTATCGCGGTGAAATTCTGGGCTTCATCGGCCCCTCCGGCGCTGGCAAATCCGTGTTGATGCGCGCGATCTTGCGGCTGCTGCCACGGCAGGCGGGTGCTATCCGCATTCTCGGCACCGATTACGACAAGGCGAGCGAAGACGACCGCATGATGCTCGACCAGCGGCTTGGCGTGCTGTTCCAGCAGGGCGCACTGTTTTCCGGCCTGACGGTGAAGGAAAACATCCAGCTGCCAATGCGGGAATATCTCGACCTGCCGAAGAAGCTGATGGACGAGCTTGCCTACCTCAAGATCGAGATGGTGGGGCTGAAGCCCGATGCGGGCGACAAGTACCCTTCCGAGCTTTCCGGCGGCATGATCAAACGTGCGGCCCTTGCCCGGGCGCTGTCGCTCGATCCCGACCTCGTCTTCCTCGATGAGCCGACGTCCGGCCTCGATCCCATCGGGGCGGCGGAATTTGATATGCTGATTGCGCGCTTGCGCGATTCGCTCGGCCTGACCGTCTATATGGTGACGCACGACCTCGACAGCCTGTTCTCCGTCTGTGACCGCATTGCGGTGCTGGGCCAGAAGAAAGTGCTGGTAGAAGGGACATTGCAGGACATGTTTGCCTGCGACGACCCGTGGGTGCAGTCCTATTTCCGCGGCAAACGGGCCCGCTCTGTCGTTCTTCCGGACGGCAAACACGAAAATCCGGTGGAGTAACAAGAAGCATGGAAACCAAGGCGAACTACACCATAGTCGGAATTTTCACGCTGATCGTGATCGCCGCCGCATTCGGCTTCGTTTACTGGATGGCGGAATTCGGTCGTGGCGGCCCGACGGCGCAGCTTGTCGTGCGCATTCCCGGCTCCGCAAACGGTCTTTCCGTCGGGTCTCCCGTGCGCTTCAACGGTATCCCGGTCGGAACCGTGCGCGGGCTTGCGATCGACCGCGACGATCCGGCCTATTCCATCGCCTTTACCGAAGTGCAGGCCGATGCCCCGGTTTTCCCGTCCACTCGCGCCGTGCTTGAAATTCAGGGCCTGACGGGTGCTGCCTATATCGAGCTTTCCGGCGGTAATAAGGATGGCGAGCGCATTCTGCAGAAAGCTGTCGAAAGCGGCGTTCCGGCCGAGCTGACGGCCGATCTTTCGAGCGTCACCAACCTGCTCGCCACCGCCGACAAGATCCTGAAACGCGCCGATGGCGCCATCGGCGAATTGCAGGGTTTCGTGCAGGATGCGCGCGGCCCGCTGACGCAGACAGTGCGCAATGCCGAGAAATTCTCCGATGCGCTGGCGGCCAATTCCGATGGCATCAAGAATTTCATCGCCAGCCTCAGTTCGCTTTCCACCACCGTACAGTCGGTCTCGGTGCGTCTCGACGGCACGCTGACGGCCATCGAGGATCTGGTGAAGGCGGTGGATGCCGGCAAGATCGATTCCATCCTGTCGAATGTCGACAAGGTGACGAAGGATGTCGCTTCCGCTTCCAGCGATATTCAGGGCATCATGGAGACGGTACAGAGCACGGCGAAAAACTTCGAGGCGGCGAGCACGGAAGTGCAGACCGTGGTGAAGCGCGCGGATGAGCTTCTCGCCTCCGTTGATCCCGCCAAGGTGGGCACCTTGGTCGATGACGTTTCCTCTGCGACCGCCGATGCGCGCGATGCCGTGGCGAACTTCAAACGCATCGCCGACGATGTCGGCGCCCGCCGTGCCGATATCGACCAGGCGGTTTCCGACTTTACCGAAATGGGCCGCAAGCTGAACCTCGCCTCCAGCCGCGTCGACGGCATTCTCGCCAAGGTGGACGGCATGCTCGGCACCGATGACGCCAATTCGCTGTTTGCCAAGGCGCGCGAAACGCTCACCTCCTTCAAGGCGGTTGCTGACAATCTCAATGCCCGTATCGGGCCGATTGCCGACAATCTGACGCGTTTCTCCAGTTCGGGCCTGAAGGATTTCCAGGCGCTGATCGGCAGCACGCGGGTTACGGTCGACAATCTCAACAATGCCATCACCAATATCGACCGCGATCCGCAGCGGTTGATTTTCGGCGGCGAAACCGTGAAACAATATGATGGCAGAACAAGGCGCTAAGAGGGGTATGGGCCAATGACACGATCGATGAACGGCCGTCAGCGACGCGCCCTCATTCTGGCTCCGCTGCTTGCCGCCTTGATGGTCGGCTGCGCGGGTGCGCCGAAGAACGATACTTTCGATCTTTCCGTCTCTTCGGCGGCGGTTACCCAGGGGCCTTCGCTGAAAAGCCGGCAATTGCTGATTGCCGATCCGACCGCCCTGAAGGCGCTCGACAGCGAAAACATCGTGGTGCGCCTTTCCGGCTCGGAGGTGCAATATCTCGGCAATTCGCAATGGAGCGACCGCCTGCCGCGCATGGTGCAGTCCAAGCTGGTGGAAGCCTTCGAGGACACCGGCAAGCTCGGCGGCGTCGGCCGGCCGGGGCAGGGGCTGGCAATCGACTATCAGGTCGTGACCGATATTCGCGCCTTCGAAATCGATACGGCGAGGAATATCGCCAATATCGAAATATCGGTGAAGCTGCTGAACGACCGCAACGGCACGGTGAAGGCGCAGGAGGTGTTCCGCGCCAGCGCCCGTGTCAGCGGTTCCGGCAACGCCAATTTCGTAAAAGCGCTGGATCAGGCCTTTGCCGCCGCCACGCGCGACATCGTAGCCTGGACGCTGAAATCGCTTTAAGCGTTCGGCGTTATTGCCGCCACAGGAAACCGCTTTATGTTCGCGTAGCGCCGGTCACCGATCGGCCTGTGCATAATGGTCCCGATCCGTGAGCCCGATCCGTGAGTTGGCGATGCGATTTCTGCTGCTGCTTTGCCTTATGTTTTCCGCCCTGTCTGGAACGGGCGCCGCCATGGCGGCCGGTCTTCGGCTGATCGACGTTCCAGCCGCGAACGGCAAAGCTGCCATGAAGGCTGCGGTATGGTCGCCCTGCGCGGCCGCGCCGGAAGAGGTCAGGATCGGTCCCTTCCTTTTGCCCGCCGTGCGTGATTGCCCTGTTCCTGAAGGGAAGTATCCGCTCGTCGTCATTTCCCATGGCTTTGGCGGCACCTATTTCAGCCATCGGGACACGGCGGCGGCGCTGGCGGATGCCGGCTTCATTGTTGCGGCTATCAATCACCCCGGAGACAATGCGCTTGAAATGAAGAAGGCCGGAGAGCTTTCCGCGCTGACGGGCCGTCCGGCGGATATTGCCCGGTTGCTGGATCATCTGCTTGAAGGTTTTAGTGACGCCGGTTCCATCGATGCCGGGCGGATCGGCGTCTTCGGATTTTCGCGCGGCGGTTATACCGCGCTGGTGCTTGCCGGCGGTACGCCTGATTTTGCCAATGCCGGGCTGCCCTGTCCCGACCCTCAGGCGCCGATTTGCACGCAGATGCGGCAGAAGACGACATTGCCGCAGCATGGCGGTCAGGATGCGCGTGTGAAGGCTGTGGTTGCCGCCGACCCGTTGAATGCCTTTCCCGGCGCGGGCGACCTGAAGAATATCACGATCCCCGTCCAACTCTGGAGTTCGGAACGCGGCGGCGATGGTGTCGCGCCCCAGGATGTTGCAAGGCTGCGCGACGATCTGTCGGTGAAACCGGACTATCGGATGGTAAAAGGGGCGGGGCACTTTTCCTTTATCGCCCCTTGCCCCGCCGAGATGGAAAAGGCCGTGCCCCAGATTTGCAGCGATGCGGCGGGTTTCGACCGGGCTGGGTTTCACCGCAGCTTCAACGCCGAGGTGGTCAGCTTCTTCAAGGCGTCGCTGCTCTGAGGCGCTGTTCCTTTCCGTGCCGGTCAGGCGGCGTCCTGCTGCGACTTCCATTCCGGCAGCGGGAAAACCCGGTCGTAGCTCCAGTTGAAGACAAAAGCATAGACCACGTAAAACAGCGCAAACGAGATATCCATCACCAGCGCGTGGGCAAGGCTGATATTCAGATACCAGGCGATGAAGGGCATCAGCACGATCAGGAGGCCCAGTTCGAACAGCACGGCATGGGCGACCCGGAGGGCGGGCGTCTTCAGCGTCGTGCCTTTCAGCCGCTGCATGGCGTGGTCGAAACCGAGATTGTAGACATAGTTCCAAACCGTCGCCAACGTGGCGCTGACGAGGCCGACAATGCCGATATCTTCCATAGGCATGCCAAAAAGCAGCGCGCCCAAGGGAATGACGAGAAGAAGGCCGATGATTTCGAAACTGAGGGCGTGGCGGATACGATCTTGCAGGGAACGCATTTCATTCTCCGGTATGTGACCGGGCCGTCCCGCATGCTGTTGCCACTGTGGCCGAGGTCGTCCTCGCGCTGAGGCATATAGAGGTTTTGAGCGGAATTTTCAAGCGCGGGCGTTGAGGCAGTCAATGTCACGGGGAGGGCGCCACTTGTTTCTTCTCCCCACCGGGGAGAAGTCCGCGGCAGCGGGATGAGGGGGCAAGCTCTCCGCATATCTCTGCGCTAGCCCCCTCATCCGACCCTTCGGGCCACCTTCTCCCCGGCGGGGAGAAGAAACAACCGGCAGCGCCTTGACCTCTCTCGGAGCAAAGAGAGGGCAATGCGGAACAAGACCGGCGCATTTTCGTTATCGCTCATGGAAGGAGGCGTGCCATGCAGCAGAATTCCTCTGAGGGGAGAACGATAAAGGCCGCCAACACGGCGAAGGTTTCGACTTACACGCCAAGCATCATTTCTCTTAAGGGAAGTTATGTGGCGATGATATTTCGCAGACCGCTTTGCCGAAATCCGCTGGATGTGCGGAAGAAATAAGGGCGACGGCATTTGCCTGTTGTCTGCCACGCACATCGATGACGACGACTGCCGAAATGATCATGAGCTTTAGATGTCTCTAAAGTGTGATTTTCAATCCGGCCCGTCTCCACCTAGACTGGAGATCGCCACCAGAGCGAAGGGAGAATGACATGAAATCAGTTCTCATTATCGCCGCTGTCTTTGGTTTTTCCGCCAGTGCAGCGCTTGCGGAATGCGCAGGTCATCAACAGATCAACGCTTCCGTTCCTGCCGTAGACCGTGAATTCAAAACCGCAAGCATCGTTCCGCCGACAGATCCGGTGGAAAAGCCAGTCGTCATCCTGAAAAAGACCGACCGCCTTCCGCCAGCGGTTGCGACGACCGGTGAACCAGAAGCCGCAATGCAACGCATGCAATAAACACGCACAACAACCTCTTCATTCTAAAAATCCCGTGCGTGAGTTGATCCGCACGGGATTTTGCTTTCGGGAGGAAAGTGGGGCAGCCTCCGCTTTCACATGCTTGTCGGTTCCTTGCATCGGCGACTAGCTATCGAGTTTCAGCGATAGCTGTTTTGGCCCTTCGTTCTTTTTGAGCACGTAAAGCGGCCGGGTGATGATGACTTCCGTTCGCCGCTGCAGCTCGCGCCGCCGCTCGAGCGCGCGTTCGCGCATATCGCGGGAGCGGGCGACAACGGAAAGGGCATTTTCTATGGCTGCGTCTGCTGTGTTCATCGCTGACCTCCATAATGTTCACTTTATGTTCTCATTATTGGCGGCTTGTGTCAACACTATGGCAGGGTTGCCGGCAGGCGGTTTGGCGCCCGGCGCGATGAACGCGGCGCGAAGGCTGCGTCCGGGTGCCGTGCGGGATCGACTTTGCCCAGACGTCGGCCTTCACAGCACGAACCTGTTCCGGCAGTGTCTACAGGGACACTCCGGACCTGCTGTGTTGATTTTTACGATGATGGTTCGACGACGCCGGCGCTGATCCGCCGGCTTGAGGAGGGTATCAGGAGAGGGGACGTTGATCCGGCGCGGGAGCGCCGCCGGCGGACAATAGATCGGTGAGATGCTCGCTGGCGAGCGCGACGATGGCAAGGGCGGCTTGCTGGCGGTTCCAGCCGGCATGTTCGGCTTTTTCGATCAGCCCGTGAATGGAAGGTTCCAGTGCGAACTGGCACTCGGCCTGATAGTCCATGGTGTCGATCGAAAGCGACGGGGAATTGATTGCGGCCCGCATCCTTTGGTCTCCCTGTTTTCCGTCATGTCCACATACGCGAGACGCAAATCGGAACATGCACATTCAGAGGCCGGTGATATCGGGTTGCTCATGAGGCCCGCATATCACTGGCAGCGAATCCCCCAGCAGGCGGACGTTAGCGGCAAGTCTTGATCGCTGTCAACGCGTGCGCGGCGGCGATGACGTCGCCATCTAAGTTTTCAGAGCCTTCCGTTCCGGAAAGGCTTTCGCCGCCAGATCAGCAGCGCCATCACATAAAGCGCAAAAAGCACGAACCATGTGACGGGAAGCACCATGAAAAGCGCCGCATAAGCGCAATTTCCTTCAAAACAGGAGCCGAGAAATCCGGAATCGGCGAGCGCTGCCGACAATAAAAACGCACATATCCCGCTCCCGACCGCGCCGAGAATGAAAAGCAATATGTTGATGAGCAATCTCATGGTCCCGATCATAAGGACGATTGAGACAGCTTTGGGGAAACGGGCGGTGCCGCAACGAGATTCCTGTCTCTTGAGGATATCGTTGCCGGCGGCAGAGGATGGCAATGCGAAAGTGAGGGGCCGCACAGGCACAAGCGATCATGCGATGCTTTAATTTAGCATCGCAACGTCTTGTCATTTCAAGAAGAATTTGGTGGGTGATGTAGGGCTCGAACCTACGACCCGCTGATTAAGAGTCAGCTGCTCTACCAACTGAGCTAATCACCCGACCGGCACCGTGTGGCGGTGTGAGGGGGCGTATAAAGGGGAAGTTTGGGCTTGTCCAGCGCGGAAATGAAATTTCTTCGATTTTTGTGACGAAAAAATTTCAATCGCGCTGGAAAAGTCTGGAAATCCGGGGTTTTACGGATTTTTCCTTTTATTCATCCGCGCCTGAAAGCCCGGCCGATAAGGATGAGGATGCAGGCGCCGATGAAGCCGGCGATGAGATAACCGAGCCAACCTTGCAGAACGATTCCAAATACCGAAAGGATGGCGTTGGCGACGATCGCGCCGACGATTCCAAGAAGGATGTTCATGAAAACACCCATATTGCTTTTCATGAATTGTTCGGCGAGCCACCCGGCGACACCACCGATGATGATGGCTGCGATCCAGCCAATGCCAGCAGATTCCATGATTTCCTCCCATGTTGCTGCATCATCAAAGGTGATGATTCTTGTGGTGAAAAGCAAGGCAAACTCCTGAAAACCTCGCTTTATGCGGGTGGTTTTCCGCGCGGCAGGCGCTAAAAAGCCTGATGCGGCGCAAAGAGACGAAAGGCATGGATGTGCGGTTGATGTTCGGCGGATTGATGTACGGCAGAAGGATGTTCGACGGCCTGGTGCGGGATCGACGGCAAAGGGGCGCCATGGCGGTGATAATGGCCATGGTGCTTTTTCTGTCCGGCGGTCTTTTGTCGGCAATGCCGGCGGCGGCGCAGGGGGAAACAACATCGCCCGCCCCGGTGGCTATCCAGGCCTCGACCGTCGAACAGGCGAGGGCGGAGCTGGAGAAATGGAAGGCCGATGTAGCGGCGATCGCCAAACAGGTGGAAGCGGGCGGCAGCGACGATGCGCAGCTTGTGGACCTGAAGGGCCGCGCCGACACCATTGCCGCCGATGCCGCCGCCGCCAACACCAAGCTGCGCACCCGTCTCGACCAGATCAAGACCCGGCTGGATGCGCTGGGTGCGGCGCCCGCGGACGACCAGCCGCCGGAAGCCAGCATGGTGACGGAGGAGCGAAACCGGCTGACGGCGGAACGGGCCGAGGTGAATGCGATTGCCGGCGAGGTGGAGAGCACGGCCACCAATGCCGCGCAGATTTCCAATAACATCACTGCCGTTCGCCGGGCGCTTTTTGCCGCCACCCTGTTCAAGCGAACGGAGGTTTCGGCGCAGACGCTGGGCGATGCCTCCTCCGCCTTTCTGACCGAATTGACCAACCTCAACAACGCTTTCAGCAGTTGGGCGAGCTTCGTCTGGAATTACAAGCGCCTGCCGATGTTCGGGGCGGTGACGCTGTCGATCATGGCCGCCCTGCTGTTTCTCGTGGGCGGTTACCGGTTTTTCGGCAGCCGCATGGACCGGCGGGCCTTTACGGGCGAGCCTTCCTATCTGAGACGGCTTTCGGTGGCCTTCTGGTCGACCATGGTGCAGTCGCTGTCGCTCTTCCTGTTTCTCGTCACCTCCGCCTTCTTCCTCGATAATTTCAACGTGCTGCGGTCAGACATCGCGCCGATCCTGTTCGGGGCGATGGCGATCACTGGTTTTGTTTATTTCGTCTCGCGGCTGAGCTATGCGATCTTTGCGCCGACGCAGCCGGAATGGCGCCTTCTGAAGGTGTCCAACAAGGGCGCACACACGCTGTCATCGGCGGTGCTTTTAATGGCGCTCGTCAACGGGCTCGATTACCTGCTCGGCACGATCAGCGAGACGCTTTATTCGCCGTTGATCGTCACGGTTGCCAAGAGTTTCCTCGCCTCGATCATCATCGGCGTTATCCTGTTGACCGTGTCGTTCCTTCGGCCGGTGATCGGCGAGGGGCAGGATTACGAGACCGGTAACCAGCGCCTGCCGCGCTGGCTCGTCATCCTGCTGCGGGTGGGCGGTCTCGTTCTCATCGGCGCCTGCCTGACGGGTTATGTCGGGCTTGCACGCTTCCTCGCCACGCAGATCGTCGCCACCGGCGCGGTGCTGGCGACGATGTATATCGGCATTCTCTCGGGCAAGGCGATTTCGCGACAGGGCGCCTTTGCGGAATCGCTTGCCGGCCGTTATCTCGCGCGGCGTTTCGGTCTCGGCGTGGTGGCGCTCGATCAGGCCGGCCTCGCCGCGGGGCTTGGCATCTATGCCGTCGCGCTTGCCTTCGGCGTGCCGCTCATCCTGTTTTCCTGGGGCTTCCAGCCGGGCGATATCGAAAGCTGGGCCTATCGCCTGTTGACCGGCATCACCGTCGGCAATGCTTCGATTTCGCTGATCGGCCTTTTCGGCGGCGTCCTCGTTTTCGCCATCGGTTACATCATCACCCGCTGGTTCCAGAAGTGGCTGGACAATAACGTCATGGCGCGCGGCCAGGTGGATGCCGGCGTGCGCAACTCGGTCAAGACCGGTATCGGTTATCTCGGTATCGCGGTGGCGGCCATCTTCGGCGTGTCTTCGGCCGGTCTCAACCTCTCCAGCTTGGCGCTGGTGGCGTCGGCCCTTTCGGTCGGTATCGGTTTCGGCCTGCAGAACATCGTCTCCAACTTCGTCTCCGGCCTCATCCTGCTGGTCGAGCGCCCCTTCAAGGTGGGAGACTGGGTGGTGACAGGTACGACGGAAGGCACCGTCAAGCGGCTTTCCGTGCGCGCCACCGAGATCGAAACCTTCCGCGGCCAGTCGATCATCGTGCCGAATTCGGAGTTCATCAATTCCTCGGTCGGCAACTGGACACACCGCAACCGTATCATGCGCGCGGAAATTCCCGTTTCCGTCTCTTACGATTCCGATCCGCAGAAAGTGATGGATATTCTGCTGGAACTCGTGCGCGCCCAGCCGCCGGTGCTGCGCAATCCCGAGCCGCATGTGGAGTTCCTGCGCTTTGGCGATTTTTCGCTGGATTTCGAACTGCGTTTCCACCTTGCCGATCTCTCCAACGGTCTTGGCGTGAAAAACGCGCTGCGTATCGCAATCCTCCAGCGCTTCCGGGAGGAGGGGATCGACATCCCGTTCCCGCAGCGCAACCTCAACATCCACGTGGAAGGCGACGCCAACCCGCAGATGCTGGCGGCGCTGCTTTCGGAGGAGGGCGACAAGGCGGTGGTGGCCCATACGGGCGCGGCAACGGCAGAGAAAGAGGCCTCGAAGAGCGAGAAGCCGACTGAGCCGAAGGATAAACCCGGCGCGAAAGCGTAGATCGCTGTTGCTTGTGGACGTCGAGTTCCGGCAGCGGGACGAGGGGGCTAGGGTAGACTTATTTGGAGAGCTTGCCCCCTCATCCGACGCTTCGGGCCACCTTCTCCCCGGCGGGGAGAAGAAACGAGCGGCAAAGCTGTGCTGCATTCATCCGGCGTGCTCCGCAATTTCTTCCCTGTCGCAGCACCCTATGGCCATGTCGCAATCAGGCGGCTGAACAACCCGCAAGCGCTTCATATTCCTCCCATCCAATGTCGGCGGAATAAGGCAAGGCCGGCGCTTTTCAGGGGTTCTGTAAATGAAGACACATGCACGGGCGGTGGTGATCGGTGGCGGCGTCGTTGGCGTTTCGACGCTTTATCATCTGGCCAAGAAGGGCTGGAGCGACAGCGTGCTCATCGAGCGCAAGGAGCTGACTTCGGGTTCCACCTGGCATGCGGCCGGGCTTCTGCCGCTGTTCAACATGAGCTATTCGGTTGGCCAGATTCACAAATATTCGGTGAAGTTCTATGAGGAGCTTCAGGAAGAGACCGGCATGAATGTCGGTTTCTCCAAGGTCTCGAATATCCGTCTCGCCCGCACCAAGGATCGCTGGGACGAATATATGTATTATGCCGGCATCGCCGAGACCATCGGCGTGCGCGTCAACATGCTGACGCCGGAGCAGGTGAAGGAAATCTGGCCGCTCTGCGAGACGGACGGCCTGCTCGGCGCCATCCAGCATCCTGATGACGGTTATATTCAGCCTGCCGATCTGACGCAGGCGCTCGCCAAGGGCGCGCGTGATCGCGGGGCGACCATCTATCGCAACACCACCGTCACCGCCATCGAGCAGCTGGAAGACGGTCACTGGAAGGTGACGACCGACAAGGGCGAGATCATCGCCGAGCACATCATCTCCTGCACGGGCTCCTTTGCCCGAAAGACCGGCGAGATGGTCGGCATCAACATTCCGGTCATTCCGGTCGAGCATCAATATATCGTCACCGAGCCGCACCCGGCCATTCAGGAGCGCCGCCGCCAGGGCCTGCCGGAAATGGGCGTGCTGCGCGAATCCGACTCCGCCTGGTATATGCGTGAGGAAGCGGGCGGCCTGATCCTCGGTCCTTATGAAGTCGGCGCGCCGGTCTGTTATGTTGACGGTCCCTCCGACGACAGCGAATATGAGCTGTTCCAGGAAGAACTCGACCGCCTGATGCCGCATATCGAAACCGCCATGGTGCGCGTTCCGGCCTTCGGCGAAGTGGGCATCAAGAAGGTCTATAACGGCGCTATCGCCTATACGCCTGACGGCAACCCGATTGTCGGTCCCGCGCCGGGCCTGAAGAATTTCTGGCTGAACGAAGGCCATTCCTTCGGTATCACCGCTGCTGGTGGTGCCGGCTGGCAGCTGGCGGAATGGATCGTTGATGGCGAGCCGACGCTCGACCTGATGGGTGTCGACCCGCGCCGCTTCGGCCCTTACGCAACGGAAGGGTACCTCATCGCCAAGAACGAGGAAGCCTATGCCAATGTCTTCACCATGCATTACCCGGATGAGGAGCGCTCCGCCGCCCGCCCGCTGAAGACGACACCGGTTTATGATCGTCTGAAGAAGCTCGGCGGCGTCTTCGGTTCCGTCTATGGCTGGGAGCGTGCCAACTGGTATGCGCCGGAAGGTTATGCGCTGCGCGAGGAAGATCTCGGCGTGGGTGCCGATGTCATCACCAGCCACAATCACGCACCGGCCCTGGATGACGGCCGTATCGTCGAGAAATGGTCGTTCCGCCGCTCGAATTATTTCGAACATGTCGGCAACGAGGTGAAGAATGTCCACCAGAATGTCGGCGTGCTCGATATGTCGGCCTTCGCCAAGATGGAGGTTTCCGGCCCCGGTGCGCGCGCATGGCTCGACAGCATTCTCGCCAATGCGGTGCCGAAGAAGCGTGGCCGTATCGCGCTCACCCATCTTCTGACGCCGAATGGCGGTGTGAAGGCGGAATTCACGGTCTATGAATGGGCGCCGGGCCGCTTCTACATGGTTTCGGCCGGTGGTCTCGAAGCCCATGACCATGACGTGCTGCGCCGCCTTGCGCCCAGCGATGGTTCGGTTGTGCTGCAGCCGATCACGCAGAAATACGGCGTGCTGGTTCTGGCCGGTCCGAAATCGCGTGATCTCCTGAAGAAGCTGACCCGCACCAGCCTTGAGAACAAGGACTTCCCCTGGCTCACTGGCAAGCAGATTTCCGTCGGCGTTGCGACGGCGCATGCGCTGCGCGTCAACTTCGTGGGCGAGCTTGGCTGGGAACTGCACCACCCGATCGAGATGCAGAACTACATCTTCGACCGGCTGATGGAAGCGGGCGCCGAATTCGGTATCAAGCCCTTCGGTATCCGCGCCATGGTGTCGATGTCGCTCGAAAAATCCTACCGCAACATGGGACGCGAGCTTTCGGTGGAATATAACGCCTATGAATCGGGCCTCGACCGCTTCCTGCGCCCGGAGAAGAGCTTCATCGGCCGTGATGCGCTGGTGGCTTACAAGGAGGCCGGCGTAAAGTGGGTGTTCTCGACGCTCACCGTGTCAGGCAATACGGATGTCGATGCGCGCGGTTCGGAGGCAATCGTCGATGAAAGCGGCGCGCTTGCGGGCCGCGTGACGAGCGGCGGTTTCGGCTGGCGTCTCGGCAAATCCATCGCGCTCGCCATGCTCAAACCGGAATATGCGGCCGTGGGCACCAAGCTCAAGATCCGCATTCTCGGTACGTCCTATGATGCCGAAGTGGTGGAAGAAAGCCCGTTCGACACGGACAATGCGCTTCTGCGCGCCTGAGACAAATATCCCTCCCAAACTCGGAATACGGCCCCTCGCGGGCCGTATTTCCGTTTAGGTAAGCATGTGCTCAACTGCTTTTCCGGCAAAAGTGTTATTAATGATTTTGAAAAATGAGCCTGCTATCTTTCCCTGACATACGATGGGGGATCGGGGCAGAATGAATTTTCTAGGCATTACGGGCATGCAATATTCTGGCGTGCCTTTTACCAACAGCCGCATCTTGCTGGCGGAAGATACCAATGTGTTCACCCAGATGGTGAGCATGCGCCTGAAGGAACTGCTGGGCGTTACCGTGGAAGTGTGCCGCAATTTCGAGGAATTGCAGGCCTGTTACGAACATTCTCCCGAACCGGTGACGCTGGCGATTTCCAACATCAACCTGCCGGGGGCGGAAAAGGGAGAGGCGCTGGAATATCTGATCGATCTCTCGATCCCGACCATCGTTTTCACCAGTACTTTTCATGAGGCGACGCGCGAAACGCTGATCGCCAAGGATGTGGTCGATTATATTCTGAAGGACAATATTTTCGCCGTGGATATGCTGACGGAATCCGTCTGCCGCTTTCTCACCAACCACCGCCATCACGTGCTGATCGTCGATGACAGCCCGACGGCGCGGGCGCTGCTTTCGAGCCGTCTCAAGCGTTATAATTTCCGCGTCAGCCTGGCCGACAGCGGTGCGAAGGCGCTCGATATTCTGAAGGCCAATCCCGATATCGGCCTCGTGGTGACCGATTACAACATGCCCGATATTGACGGCTTCGAACTGACACGGCGCATCCGCACCATGCGCGGGTCGCATGAGCTGCGCATCATCGGGGTGTCTTCCTCCACCAACCGGCTGCTTTCCGCGCGGTTTTTGAAGGCGGGCGGCAATGATTTCATGCTGCGCCCCTTCATCGACGAGGAGTTTTATTGCCGGGTCAACCAGAACCTCGATACGCTGGTGCAGATACAGCTGGCGAAAGCGGGGGTAAGGCCGGCGGCCTGAACCCAGGCTTTCCCCGTTAAAGCTGCGATTCCAGCGGCAGGAAGCGCATGATACCGGCGACGATGCGGCGGCTGATGGCGGCGTCGGGTTCGCGCCGGTATGTCCTTGTCCGCCCCTGTTCTTCCGTCATCCAGACGATGTGCCTGCCTTTGTCGATTTCCAGCTCGAAGCTCATGGTGCGACGGATTTCGCCGGCGAATATCTCGTCCATACAGGCAACCAGCGGCGCCGAGTTGAAGACGACGCCCATTTCCGTATTCAGCGAGGCGGAACGCGGATCGAAATTGAGCGAACCGATATAGCCGGTCCTGCCATCGCGGGTGAAGGCCTTGGTGTGCAGGCTCGCCTGTCCCGAGCCGCGCAGGGTGAAGTTCGACTGATCCGCCTGCGCGCGCAGCTCGTGCAGGCGCACCCCGCCGGAGAGAAGCGGTTTTCGATAGCGGGCATAACCGGCGTGCACGGCGGCCACATCTGTCGCGGCCAGCGAATTGGTGAGGATGGCGACCGACACGCCGTTTTCTGCGAGCTGTTGAAATATCCCCACACCCTGTTTGCCGGGAATGAAATAGGGGGAGGTGATGTGCAGACTGTCGCTTGCCGCCTGCATCAGCGGCAGCAGGCTTTCCATCAGGAAGTTATGACCCTTGCGGCGTTTGCCCGCCGCCTTTTCCGGCGGGTCGGCGAGGATATCCGCCGCCTCGACCCAGTGCAGACGGTCCGACATCAGGAAATGGTCGCGGCCATACTGGCTATCGACCCGCTCCAGATAGGGTTTTGCCGCTTCGCTTTTCGGCAGGGCATCGAGTTCGCGCCGCAGCTTTGCGAGTTTGCTCGGTCTGCGCGCCAATAGCGAACGCACGGGCACGGAAACGGCGCTGTTCCAGTAATCGTCGAAGATTTCCGTGGCGTCGGCGACGATGTTGCCGAAGCCGAGAATATCAAAATCGTGGAAATTCGCCCGCTCGGCGGCGTCGAAATAGGCGTCGCCAATGTTGCGCCCGCCGACGATCACGGCCCGGCCATCGGCAATCCAGGCCTTGTTGTGCATGCGCCGGTTGACGCTGCGGAAGCGCAGTACCAGCTCGATGCTTCGATGCAGAATGTTTTCCCGCGCCCGGGTGGGGTTGAACAGGCGCAACTCTATATTCGGATGGCTGTCGATGGCGTGGAAGATACGGTCGGAGATGGAGACGCCGAGATCGTCGAGCAGCAGACGCACGCGCACGCCGCGATCGGCGGCGGCGATGACTTCACGCATCATCAGCCGTCCGGTCAGGTCGGCATTCCACATGTAATACATCAGGTCGAGGCTGCGCCCGGCGGCACGCGCCGCCGCCACGCGCACCGCAAAGGCATCGAGGTTGGAATGCAGCAGGCAGAGCGCATTTTTCTCGTTCCAGCCGTTTCTTATCGATTGCCAATGCCGGTCCAGCGTCGTCGCGTCTTCGGCAAGGGGCAGGGCGGTGGAGGGGCGCTTGGGAATGGCCTTTTCCCGCTGTTTGCCGATGACGACAAACAGGCTCGGCCCAATGACCATAAGAAGAATGATGATGAAGACCGTAAATGCAGTCACTTGTTTTGATCGCTCCCGGCCCGAAGAGTATCAGGCGGGATGAAAACGCGCGAGGGGATAAAGCGTTCACGGCACCTCGTGCCATCAGCGTGAAAAAGACGCGTCTTCCACGCGCCGAAAGGGCTTGTGAATCACATAAGTGTGTGCTTATGTGTTGCTATGACAGAGAAAGATATTTTCCGGGCGCTGGCCGATCCGACGCGCCGCGCCATTTTCGAAAGGCTGGCGGATGGCGCCATGAACGCTTCCGCCCTGCGTGAGGGGATCGAGATCAGCCAGCCGGCCATGTCGCAGCATCTTTCCGTGTTGCGCGGGGCAGGGCTGGTGGTCGAGAAGCGGCAGGGCCGTTTCGTCAATTATGAGGTGGATCCGGACGGGCTGACGCGCATTGCGGCCTGGCTCGGCAAATATCGCGCCTACTGGCCGCAGCGCATTGAGGCTCTCAAACTCCTGCTGAAGGATATGGACCAATGAACAGGCAGACACCGGAAGCGCCGAAAAACGGCATCGAGCTTGAATATGATCTGGACGAGCCGCCGCAAAAGGTCTGGCGCGCCATCAGCATTCCGGCGTTTCGTGAAAACTGGCTGCCGAAGGAGGCTTTGGCGGAGCCCGATGCGATCGATATCAAGCCCGGTGAGGAGGTTCGCTACCGGCTGCGCGAGGATAATCCGCCATTTCTGGAAAGCACCGTCACCTTCAGGATCGCGGCGAATGCCCATGGCGGCACCAGCCTGCGCATCATTCATGACCTGCCCGTCAATACCGGCCGGATGATAAAGGCCGCCGCAAACCACAACGGTTCGCCGATCAAGCTCGCCGCCTGATCCGTAACCTTCCCCGACATTTCAACGACAGGAGTTCGCCGATGCGCGAAGCGATGCAACTCGTCCCTATGGTAGTCGAACAATCGTCAAGGGGAGAAAGGTCTTTCGATATCTATTCCCGGCTGTTGCGGGAAAGGATCATCTTCCTCAACGGCGAGGTGAACGATGCGGTTTCGGCGCTGGTCTGCGCGCAATTGCTGTTTCTGGAGGCGGAAAACCCGAAGAAGCCGATCCATCTCTATATCAATTCGCCGGGCGGTGTGGTGACCAGCGGTCTCGCCATGTATGACACCATGCACTATATCCGCGCACCGGTTCATACGCTCTGCATGGGAACGGCCCGCTCCATGGGATCGTTTCTGCTGATGGCGGGGGAACCGGGCGAGCGGAGCGCCCTTCCCAATGCCAGCATCCACATTCATCAACCGCTGGGCGGTTTCCAGGGGCAGGCGTCGGACATGCTGATCCATGCCGAAGAGATGCGGCAGACCAAGCACCGTATGACGCGGCTTTATTCCGAACATTGCAAACACAGCTATGAAAAATTCGAAGCGGCCATGGACCGCGATTTTTTCATGACGGCGGAGGAAGCCCAAGAATGGGGCCTGATCGATCGCATTCTGGGCGTTCGTGAGGATATCGCGGCATAAGCCAGACGGTTATTCGGATTTCCTGCATATATTGGCGCCCACAGGCGGGACCTCCAGACTGCGCCGGTCCAATTGTGCAAGTACCTCGCCGAAACCGAAGCGGGATGTCCAGCCCAGACCCTCTGCGGCGCAAGCGGGCGAATAGATCCGGTCAATCGTTGCCGGCAGCGCCCATTCCCTTTGCGTGAAAGCGTCGGCGATGGCCGGGGTCCGCTGCTGATGTCATGCTCTAGCCTGTGCTTGAATCCAGTCGCTCGTGGAAAGTATCCCTCCAATGCCGGCAGATCAGTATTGTGTCCATGCCACCAAATTTAGCCCGCCATTTGTGAAACGATGCTGATCTGCCACTGAACTTTTATCCAGCGGCGACTAGAGTCCCGGCAGGGCTGAACCGCCCCAGGTTTCTGGACCATCTGAGGCTAGAGTTTTCCGGCTTCA
>NZ_JAVAYA010000035.1:0-33747 GCF_041954855.1 Agrobacterium sp. LR_9 | reverse complement strand
AGCGAGCCGATCAATTTCGCCGCAAGCCTTGCCAAGGGCATCGCCGCCGTGCGGCGTAACATGGTGGTGGTGATGCTGTTCACGGTCGCCATCAATGTCCTGCTGCTCGCCATCCCGCTTTATCTGTTCCAGATTTCCGACCGGGTGCTGACTAGCCGCTCGATGGATACCCTGGTGATGCTGACGGTCGCCGTCCTCGGCGCGGTTCTGCTGCAGGCCTTCATGGACGCCATCCGCCGCTTCATCCTGATGCGCACCGCCGTCGAACTCGAGGTACAGCTTGGCGCGCCGATCCTGTCCGCCGCCGCCCGCGCCTCCCTGCATGGCAGCGGCAAGGACTACCAGACCTTGCAGGATCTGCAGCAATTGCGCTCCTTCCTCACCTCCGGCACGCTCATCGCCTTTCTCGATGCGCCGCTGATGCCGCTTTTCATCGTGGTGGTCTATCTCGTCCATCCACATCTAGGCATCATCATCATGGTCTGCTGCGCCGTGCTTTTCGGTATCGCCTGGCTGAACCAGCGCTTCACCGCAAGACAGTTCTCCGAGGCTTCCGGTTATTTGAGCCGGGCCAACTTTCACCTCGATTCCATGTCGCGCAATTCGCAGATCATCAATGCGCTCGCCATGATCCCCGAAGCGGTGAAGATGTGGGGCCGCGAAACCGCCGGCTCGCTGAAATCGCATGTGGCGGCGCAGGATCGCAACATCATGTTCTCCGGCGTATCGAAGGCGGCGCGCATGATTACCCAGGTGGCGCTGCTCGGCTGGGGCGCGCATCTGTCGCTATCCGGCGAACTGACCGGCGGCATGGTGATTGCAGCCTCCATCATTTCCGGCCGGGCGCTGGCGCCCATCGAAGGCGCCATAGAAGGCTGGCACCAGTTCAACAAATCTGCCGCCTCCTATGGCCGCATCAAGCAGCTTCTCATCAATTCGCCGCTCAATTTCCCGCGTCTGCGCCTCCCCAATCCGGAAGGGCGTCTCGATGTGGAGCGCATCCTCTTCGTGCCGCCGCCGCAGAAGAAGGTGATTTTGAACGGCATTTCCTTTTCGCTGAAAAAGGGGGAGTCGCTCGCCATCATCGGCAATTCCGGCTCCGGCAAGACGACGCTCGGCAAAATGCTGGTCGGCTCCATCCTGCCCACGTCAGGCAATGTGCGCCTCGATCTCATGGATCTGCGCAACTGGGACCAGCGGCAATTCGGTGAAAGTATCGGTTATCTGCCACAGGACGTGCAGCTTTTCCCCGGCACCATCAAAGCCAATATCTGCCGCATGCGCGACGATATCGAGGACCGGCAGATTTATGAGGCGGCGGTGCTGGCCGATGTGCACGAGCTGATCGCCGGTTTCCCGCAGGGCTATGAAACCGTGGTCGCCGCCGATGGCGCCCCGCTTTCCGGCGGCCAGAAACAACGCATCGCGCTTGCCCGCGCCTTTTTCGGCGATCCGAAATTCGTGGTGCTGGATGAGCCGAACTCCAATCTGGATACGCAGGGCGAACAGGCGCTGGCCAAGGCGCTGCTGCATGCCAAAAGACAGGGCATCACTACCGTCACCATCACCCAGCGGCCGGCGCTGCTTCAATGCGTCGACAAGATCATGGTGCTGAAGGATGGATCGGTCGCCATGTTCGGCGAAAGGATGGACGTGCTGAAGGCGCTTTCCGGCAATGGCCGCCAGGCCAACCAGTCCCCGCAGATCGAGGGTTGAGAACCGTCATGTTCAAAAAGAAAAACGCCATTGCCGAAGTCAAACCCCAGGGCCAGCTCGAATGGTACAGCGAGGTGCCGCGCTCGATCCGCCTGCACAGCTCGATCGGTCTTGCCGTACTGCTCGCCTCCTTCGGCGGTTTCGGATTCTGGGCCGGCACCGCACCGCTCTCCTCCGCCATCATCGCCCAGGGCAGTTTCGTCGCCACCGGCAACAACAAGGTGGTCCAGCATCTGGAAGGCGGCATTATCAAGGAAATGATGGTCAGCGAAGGCGACACGGTCAAGGAAGGCGACGTTCTTCTGACGCTGGACAAGACGACGGCGCTTGCCAACGAGCGCATGTTGCAGCTGCGGCGGCTTCGCCTCGAAACCATCGTGGTGCGCCTGCGCGCCGAGGCCCAGGGCGCAAAAAGCTTCAAGGTGCCGGATATCGTCATGAAGGAAGCCGGCGATCCGGATATCAATTCCATCATCCAGAGCCAGAACATCGTGTTCCACAGCAAGCTCATCAAGCTTGAGGAACAGATGAACCTGATCGACAAGAATATCCGGTCTCTTGAGTTCCGCTATGCGGGCTATGACGGCCAAAAACAGTCCTTCGACCGGCAATTGGCGCTTTTGACACAGGAGCGCGACTCCAAGGAGCGGCTCGCCAAGGACGGCGTCATTCGCAAGACCGACATGCTGGCGCTGGAGCGCGCCATCGCCGACGCCATGGGCGATATCGCACGGCTGAGCGGCGAAATGAACCAGAGCGAGGCGGAAATCGCCAAGTTCCGGCAGGAAGCGGTCATTGCCGTCAACGCCAACAAGCAGGCGGCGCTCGATGCGCTGGAAACCGCCGAGTCCGATCTGGACAGCGTGCGTGAACAGGTGCGTGGCGCCGCCGAAGTGCTGGAACGCACCGTCATCCGCTCCCCCGTCAGCGGAACCGTGGTGCGCGCCTATTATCATACACCGGGCGGCGTTATCACCACCGGCAAGCCGATCATGGAAATCCTGCCCGCTCATGTGCCCCTTATTCTGGAGGCGCAGGTGCTGCGAACCTCCATCGACCAGCTGCATGAGGGGCAGACGGCCGCGATCCGCCTTTCGGCGCTCAACCGCCGCACCACACCGGTTCTGAACGGCAAGGTCTTTTACGTTTCAGCCGACAGCATCGAAGAAAATGCCGGCCTTCAGGTCAAGGACGTCTATATCGTGCGGGTGCAGATACCCGACGAGGAAATCGCCAAGGTTCACAATTTTCACCCCGTGCCCGGCATGCCGGCCGACGTGCTGATCCAGACTTCGGAGCGTACCTTCTTCGAATATCTGACCAAGCCCATCTCCGACAGCATGTCCCGTGCTTTCAAGGAAAGATGAAGAAATATCAGTAACCTACACTGTCTTTTCCGCAGCGGTCGGCATATATTATCCGAATATGTTTCGTCGGGGTGGGAGAAGCGGCATGGCGGCGATGTCGGATGTATTGCTGCTGGTCGGCAGGCTGAATTACGTGTGGACCAACACGGAAAGCCTGATGATTTATCTGATCGTCCATCTCCTGAAAGTGGAAAAGGAAGCGGCCATCGTCGTCTTCCTGACACTCAACACCACGCGGGCGCGCATGGATCTGATCGAGCGCCTGGCGAAGCTTCCCTCCACCGATGCGAAGGACCGCAAGACCATCCTCTCCATCATGGCGCGGCTGAAGAAGGAAGCGAAGACACGCAACAAATACAATCACTGCATCTATTCCTTCGACGAAAAAGGCGAAATCGCCAGCACGCAGCTCATGCGGCTGGTGGAGGATGACAGCCAGGTGCGTTACGGCAAGGTGGAGCGCATGGACGAGAAGGAAATCGGACAGCTCGAAAAATCGATAGCCGACATCGTCGAGGTCAGCAAGGACATGTGGAGTTTCATCCATGCCAGTCCGCATGTCTCGGCGGATTATCTCTAGGCTCTCGTTTGTAACCGCATGCCGATTGCCGGGTGAGGCTCGCTCCCCTCCGCAGCCCTTGCCGGGAGGCACAGTTTACCGGCTGCGAAATAAAGCAGGAACGAGCCGATCTGGTACGGGAAGATGATGTCGATCTCCACGAAGGAACGCACGACAAACAGGGCGCAGATCGCAAACAGGATGACGCCCTGTGGATCACTCTTGCGCATCAGCACCGAGCGCAGATGCCCGAGCAACGTTCCGTAAAGCACCATGCCAAGCAGCAGCATGCCGACAAAGCCGTTTTCCACCACGGTTTCGATATAGGTGTTATGGAAATGGAAGCCGCTGCGGCCCGTAATGAAGAAATCGTTCCACAACCGTTCGGCATCGGGAAAACCCGCAACCCAGAACCCCTGATAACCGACGCCGAGGATCGGCGTCTGTTTTGCCGCCTCGATGCCCTGCTGCCAGAGGTAAGTTCGGCCGGTCAGCGTCGAATCCTTGCCGAAAATGCCGAGAATGGCGTCCAGCAGGCCGAATTGCAGGGAAGCGACAGCCAGCAATGCGCCGAGACCACCGAGCACAAAAAACGTCATCTTTCGGTTCGCCGGCGAAAGCATGCCGATGGGGATGAAGCCGATGATGAGCGCGACCACCGCCGCCGTGGTAATCGTGGATGTGGCCGATTGGGACGCAAGGAGGCTATAGGCCGACAGTAGCCCGGTGACGCCGGCAATCGGCAACCAGATGCCCCTTTGCTTGAGCACCAGCACCGATGCGGCGGCAAAAATGACGCCGAGCGATGCATAAAAGCCGAGCTGGTTCTTGGAAGAAAAAGCGCCGACGAAACTGTAGGTGCCATCCAGCGCATCGAAGAGATAAATACCGAACAGCAGCGAATAGAGCAGAACAACGGCGATGCCGATCAGCGCGCCGCGCGTCAGCGTCCGGATAGAGATCACCCGCATCGCGATCAGCGCGCAGACGATATGCGTCATATACTGAATGGAGGCGCGCATGGTCACCGATGCCGCTTCCGACCAGAAGCTGGACAGAACCGTCAAGATGCCGAAGGCGAATATCCAGAGATAGCGCGGATAATTGCCGAGCACGCGCCGGTAATCGACAACCACCAGCGGCAGCCACATGCCATAATAGGCCAGGACCGAGATTTGGCCGAAACGCGACGAGTAAGCGAAGACGAAGAATGACAGCGCAACCGCTGCCATTCCATAAATCTCATTGCGTTCGGGATCGATCAGCGCCGATTTGGCGATCCGCATTAAAACCTCACTGCATCAGGATTTCAGACGAGACCTTGATGACATCGCCGGGCTGGAGCATGGCGTTTTCATCCACCTTCAGCTCCTTCGGCTTGCCGTTTTCCTCACGCACCACGACGTAGCTGATCGTCGCTGATTTGCCCGAGGGATCGAAACGGATCGCCTCGGCCGATTGCGCCAGCGCTTCCGACATCAATTCGCGGCTGGTGGTCAGTTGCAGATTGAGCTTGTCGAGTTCGGCTTCCGTGTCCTGCAATTCCTTGGAGCGCTGCGCCACCCAGTCGTTACGCAGGTTGATCTCGTCCTGGGTCGCCTTGTTGATATCCTGTTTGGCGCGCAGCGACTGCGTATCGATATCGAGCAGGTTGGATTCCACTTCGGCCGCGCGTTCTTCCGCGGAAATACGCCGCTGCGACAGCGCGAGCCCTTGCTCGTTCAGCCGGTTGACCCGGTCGCGGTCCTCGTTGGCAAGCTGGAGCTGACGATTCTGCGTCTCTGATTTCTTCTTCAGGGATTCGACTTCGCTCTGCAGAAGAGCGTGCAGGTCCGTCAGCGCCTTGAGCTGCAGGGTGTAACGTTCGGTGCGCGATTTCATCAGCGCGCTTTCGCTGGCCAGCAGCACGTCGATCTCGCCGATCTTTTCCATTTCAGGCGTCTTGGCGATGGTCGCATCACCCTTGACCTCCGCGACCAGCCGCGCCTGACGGGCGAGCAGCCTTGCACGCTGGTTGTCATAGACGGCGGCGTCACCGCGGGCATTGATGAAGTCGCGGGCAAAACGCTGCCCGGCATCCGAGCGCCGCAGGCCGCCGGCAAGGCTGACGGCCTTCAGCACGGTGAGATTGGCGGCATAGGGATATTCGCCCGGCGTCTGCACGTCGCCGCTCAAGAAGATCGGTCGGAACTGTGCGATCTCGACGGAGGCCGAAGGCAGGTTGCGAAGGGCGAACTTGCTCTGAAGCTGGGCTCCAATCTCTTCGCTGACCTCCGATGGGGTCTTGCCCGCAACATCCAGCTGACCGATGAAAGGCAGCGACAGCGCCCCAGACGGACCGACGGAATAATCGCCGTTGATCACATCCCAGTTGCGGATGCTGCCATCCGCCGGCTGCCATTCGGCAACACGGATACGCAGCTTGTCAGCGGTACCGAGCTTATATTGAGCGCCATCCGCAGCCATGGCGGAGAGCGGCGCGGCAAGGGCGACGGAAGCGGCAAATACGAAGGCCACAAACGGGCGGCGGGCGGCAGACAAGCCGTTCATCGGGAAACTCCCTGTTAGCGGATCGCCACACGGGCGATCCGGCCGTCGCGCAACTGGGCAGGGCCGGCTGCACAGTGCCGCGAAAAGCGGCCGGTATGATTAGCACCAATGACGCACCCAAAGACCGGACTTGGGATCCCGGTCGGGGTGCGTGTCGAAACGAAGATCGATAAAGCCGAACTCAATATCGGTTTTCAGTAGCTTCCGCGTGAAAGGCACACGGCGGGAATGGTCTTGACGATGATGAAGACATCCTGCCGCATCGACCAGTTCTGCACATAGTGCGTGTCGAAAGCGACGCGGGTCTTGTAGGATACGTCGTTGCGGCCGCTGATCTGCCACAGGCCGGTCAGGCCAGGACGGGTGCTGAGATAATAAGCGGCAGCGCTTTCATAATAGCTCAGTTCCTCATCCACGACCGGGCGTGGACCAACCACGCTCATTTCACCGCGGATGATGTTGAGAAGCTGCGGCAACTCATCGAGGGAGAGCTTACGCAACACGGCGCCAACAGCGGTAACGCGCGGATCGTTCTTGAGCTTGCGGGTGGCGCGCCATTCCTCGGCGGCTTCCGGATTAGCGGCAAGATATTGCCGCAGAATCTCATCGCCGTTCATCGCCATCGTCCTGAATTTCAGGCAATGGAAATAGCGGCCATTATGTCCCACACGCCGGTGGCCATAAAAGATCGGGCCGGGATCGGACAATTTCACCAGCGCGGCGATCAACAGGAATATCGGGCTGAAGATGAGCAGCGCAAGCGCAGCCGATGTCATATCGAAACTGCGTTTTGCGATGCCCCCGATAGGGAAACTGACATCGAAGTCTTCGGAGCTGCTGAGTGTCTGTTCAGCCGATTGGGTCGCGGACTTCATAGAGAGAACTCCATTTATGTTTTGCGATTGGTCGGTGCCCGGAGGCGCGTCTTTCCGTCTAAAAGAGATAACAAGTCTGTGTTCGGAATTTGATGCTAATGGATTTTTTGTAAGGCACATTGGCCATAACCGTCTATGCGATTTCTTGCGCGAGCGGCCGATCAACGTCCGGGCAATATTAACGGTTGCATAAAAAAGCAACAAATGTGCCGGCGGCCATGTGTTGAGAGCATGGGTACCGCCCCAGCATGTATTGGGTTTTGTGCCGGCGACAGTCTTTTCTTATGTGTTTCTTATGACTTGGCGAGATGAGACAGGAACGTTAAGAACAGCCGCATCCGTAACAGAATATAAAAATTTTTTGCATCGCAGCAAGATTGTGGCAATGCATATAAAATTTGACATATCGGACGGGATTTTTTTGCCTGACATTGCCAAGCCGCCAAGAAAAAGCGATGGAAAAATTCCTAAAAGGGCGCAAACACGGCAAAAGAGTGGCAAGAAACTGCATTCTAGTCATGGCAGCCACGCAAAATTGCCGTAGCTGCCGACCATTTTTTACCGAATCTCCCCGACCTGGCCGTTCTACGCGCGTCACGAAGCGCAAAAACCGCTGGAATCAGAAGGTTGGCGGTGTGCAGGCGCTGATGACCTCACAGGGCACGGGACCGACGCAACGGAAACGATGCGGCCTGCGGCTTTCGAAATAATAGGCGTCGCCCGGCCCGAGCACCCGCCTCTCCTCGTCGACCGTCACTTCCAGCCGTCCGGAGAGGATGATTCCTCCTTCCTCGCCATCGTGAACCAGCGGTACCTTACCGGTATCGGCACCCGGCTGGTAACATTCCTTGAGGATTTGCAGGCTGCGGCCGAAGACATTCTCACCCACCTGCCGGAAGGATATCGGCCCCTTGCCGATTTCAACCAGCTCATCCGCCCGGTAAAAAGCCTTGCGGCTTGTCTCCGGCTCGAAAGCGAAAAACTCAGCAAGGCCGATCGGTATGCCGTCGAGAATGCGTTTCAGCGCGCCGACGGAAGGGTTCGAGGTATTGGATTCGATCAGAGAAATCGTCGAATTGGTGACACCGGCACGCCTTGCCAGTTCTCGCTGGGAAATATTGTGGCGCAGCCGCAAATGGCGCAAACGCCCGCCTATATCCACCGACATGCCTGAGCCCCCGTTGCCCTTGTTCGAAATATCGAAAACCCGAGTTCAGGCCTATAGCATTTTCAATGGCTTGGCCACAGAGAGAAAAGGGCTTGTTCAGTCGCGAAAATAGCATTCAATCACCGGCAACGAACAGGAGACCACCATGGACAACCCGAGCCGATCCAATTCCACCTCGCTTGACAGCTACTGGATGCCGTTTACCGCCAACCGGCAGTTCAAGGCCAATCCCCGCCTGCTGACGAGCGCCGAAGGCATGTATTACACCAGCAATGATGGTCGCCAGGTTCTCGACGGCACGGCTGGCCTTTGGTGCGTCAATGCCGGCCACGGCCGCCAGCAGATCGCGTCTGCCGTCAAACACCAGCTTTCGACAATGGATTACGCGCCCTCCTTCCAGATGGGCCACCCGGTTGCCTTTGAATTCGCCGAGCGGCTGGCGGAGATTGCGCCCGGCCCGGAAGGTGCAAAACTCGACCGTGTCTTCTATACGGGCTCCGGGTCGGAATCGGTCGATACGGCGCTGAAGATCGCCATCGCCTATCAGCGCGCCATCGGACAGGGCACCCGCAGCCGGTTGATCGGTCGTGAGCGCGGTTATCATGGCGTCGGTTTCGGCGGCATCTCCGTGGGCGGCCTCGTCAACAACCGTCGCGTTTTCCCGCAAATCCCCGCAGACCACCTGCGTCACACCCATGATCCGGCGAAGAACAGCTTCGTGAAGGGCCAGCCCGAGCACGGCGCCGAGCTTGCGGACGACCTGGAACGTCTGGTCGCCCTGCATGGCGCGGAAACCATCGCCGCCTGCATTGTCGAACCGGTCGCCGGCTCCACCGGCGTGCTGGTGCCGCCAAAGGGTTATCTGGAGCGCCTGCGCGCCATCTGCGACAAGCACGGCATCCTCTTGATCTTCGATGAGGTCATCACCGGTTTCGGCCGCATGGGCTCCACCTTTGCCACCAACTATTTTGGCGTTACGCCCGATATCGTCACCACCGCCAAGGGGCTGACCAACGGCGCGATCCCGATGGGCGCGGTCTTCACCAGCCGCAAGGTGCACGATGCGCTGATGCATGGGCCGGAAAACCAGATCGAGCTGTTCCACGGCTATACCTATTCCGGCCACCCCGTCGCCTGCGCCGCGGGTATCGCGACGCTTGACATCTATCGCGATGAGGGCCTTTTCACCCGCGCGGCCGAATTGCAGGATGTCTGGCACGACGCCATCCATTCCCTGAAGGGCCTGCCGAATGTCATCGACATCCGCACCATCGGCTTCATCGCCGGTATCGAACTGCAATCGCGCGATGGAGCTGCCGGCGCACGCGCCTATGATGTCTTCGTGGATTGCTTCGAGCGCGGCCTGCTCATTCGCGTTACCGGCGACATCATCGCCCTTTCGCCGCCGCTGATCGCCGAAAAATCCCATTTCGACGATATTGTTTCGATCCTCGGCGACGCCCTGAAACGCGCGCAATAAAAGTACAAATTTCTAATATAGAAAGGGCTGCAATACAAAATGCAGCCTTTTTTGCATTTATCGAGCCTTCAGCGAAAATAGAACATTTATTAAGCATGTTCTATTATGTTCACAAAGTATAACAATTGCGTGGGAACGCTCATATGGCCTCGATTCAAAAAAAGATAATATTGGCAGGCATTGCAATCTTTTCCATCACCGGCAGCGCCGCGGGTGTCGGCATATGGGCGGCGGAGACGCTCAACCGTAACAGCGAATATGTGGCGCTTTCGGCGGACGTGCTTCGCAACCACATGCAGGCGGACATGATGCATGACGCGCTGCGGTCAGACGTGCTTGCCGCCATTCTTTCCGCCGATGCCAGAATGGACCTCGACCTCAAGGCCGTTAAGGCCGATCTTGCCGAACACGAAGCCAGTTTTCGCGAAGTGATCGAGGCAAACAAGTCACTGTCATCAGGCACGAATGTCAAAGCCGTCATAGACGGCGTCGAAAAGCCGCTTCTCGCCTATATGGATGCCGCCAACGCGGTGGTCGGACTTGCCGAATCCAGCCCCGAAGAGGCCATCAAGCTGATGCCGGAATTCATGCAGCAATTCTCCGCGCTTGAAAAAGCGATGGAAGCGGCTGGCGACCAGATTCAGGCGCTTTCCGACACTGCATCGGCCGAAAGTGAAAAGACCAAGGCGGCAATCAACCTCGCCTTACAGGGACTTCTGGTTCTGGCGGCGCTTTTCTCCACCGGGCTTTTTCTGCTCACCCGCAAATCGATTATCCGTCCCATCCTGCAATTGTCGAAAAACATGGAGACCCTGGCGGGCGGCGATACGTCTCAACCGCCCTCAGGCACGGACCGCAAGGACGAGATCGGCTCCATGTCCAGCGCTGTCGAGATTTTCCGACAGGCCGCCATCGCCAACCGGGTACTAGAGGAGCAGGCAGCGGCGGCCCGCAGACAGGCGGAAGCCGATCAGGAAGCGACGCGGCGGCAGGCGGAAGAAGACGCTTCAGAAAGGCTGCGCATCGCAACCTCCGGCCTTGCGGCCGGCCTCAAGCGGCTCGCCTCCGGTGATCTGGCCTTCCAGTTGAATGACGCCTTCGCCCCACAATTCGAGGCCCTGCGTCATGATTTCAACACCTCGGTCCGGCAATTGGCCGAGACCCTTTTTGCCATTTCCGACGGGATAGGCACAATCGACGGCAGCAGCCGGGAAATCGCCGCAGGTGCCGGCGATCTTTCCCGCCGCACCGAAAATCAAGCCGCCTCCCTTGAGCAGACGGCAGCGGCGCTCGATGAAATCACCGTCAATGTCTCGAATGCCAACAAGCGGGCCGCAGAAGCGCGGCTCGCTGCCACCGATGCCAACCATAGCGCCCTGAAATCGGTGGAGGTGGTAAGCCATGCCGAGGAAGCGATGCGCCGTATCGAGGCCTCGTCGCGGCAGATCACCGGCATCATCGGCGTCATTGACGAAATCGCCTTCCAGACCAATCTTCTGGCGCTGAATGCCGGGGTTGAGGCTGCCCGCGCCGGCGAGAGCGGCAAGGGCTTTGCGGTTGTTGCACAGGAGGTGCGCGATCTCGCCCAGCGCTCGGCAAAGGCCGCAAGCGAAATCCGTGACCATATCCGGCAATCGTCCGTGGAGGTCGAGAGCGGCGTGAAGCTGGTTCTCGATACCGGCACAGCACTGAAGGATATCAGTGAACGCATCGCCGGCATCGACCGCCATATGAATGCCATCGCCACATCGGCCACCGAGCAATCAACCGGTCTGTCCGAAATCAACGCGGCGGTGAACTCCATGGATCACGCCACCCAGCAAAATGCGGCCATGGTGGAGCAATCCACCGCCGCGTCAGCCACGCTTGCCTCGGAAACAGCAAAGTTGCGTGCCCTGGTGTCGCGCTTCCGCCTGGAAATGGAAACGGCCAGCAGTCAGGATCAGCCACGCCGAGTAGCTTGATGTCTGCGACGAGGCGCGGATATCTCCGCCAGATGCCGGAAATCAGCCAGCACGCACCCACGGCGAGCCTCCGCCGTGGGTGGAACTCCAGCGATCAATAAGTCTGCATCGGTTGCGAGAGGCCGTCGCCGATCACGCCGTTACCATATTGCGCCACCGGCACACCTTCCTGGCCGATCGGCACGCCCTGCTGTGCGGGGCCGAGCGCCGTCACCACGATCGGCGTACCATCGGGCACACGGTTGTAAAGGTCGATGATATCCTGGTTGAGCAGGCGCACGCAGCCGGAGGATACCGACTTGCCGATGGTCCACCATTCCGGCGAGCCATGCAGGCGGTAGATCGTGTCCTTGCCATCCTTGAAGATATAGAGCGCGCGTGCGCCGAGCGGGTTCTTGAGACCCGGCTCCATGCCGCCATTGCGGCTGCTATAGGGTTCCAGTTCCGGCTGGCGCGCAATCATCTCATCGGGCGGCGTCCAGCGCGGCCATTGCCGCTTGTACTGAATGACGCCGCGACCGGCCCATTCAAAGCCCGCGCGGCCGAGGCCGACGCCATAACGCATGGCCTGATTGTTCTCATAGGTGAGATAGAGGAAATGATTGGCGGTATCGACGACGATGACGCCGGGGCGTTCACCCGTCGGGTTCGCCACCATCTGCCGCAGGAACTGACGCGGAATCCGCTTGTAGGGGATTTCCGGCAGCGGGAACTGCTCGTCCGGCTTGGGACCATACATCAGGGCATACATCGGGTCGTCCGCGGGTGCTGCAGGCCGGGCGGCCTCACGCGCAGTTGTGTTGCAGCCCGCAAGGCCGGCAAGCGCCAGTCCACCTGCTCCAAGCAGGAAACCCCGCCGGGTCGTCGTCGTCTCGTTCAATTCAAAAACCTCATTTACGTCATCTCGCGCCGGCAAAGGGATCTGCCAGCGCCGCCTCTGGGCGGCTGATTGGGTACTTCGTGCCGGAAACCTGCGATGCCATGGCCTTGGCGCCGTTCGATTTCAAAATGGCCCGGAAGCTCGGATGCATGCCGCCGTCTACATACGCGCTGAGCGGGCTGGAAGTTCCCTCACTCATGGCGGCGGCAAATTTTTGTTGCTCTTCGGCCAGTTTCGAAGCCACCAGCGGATCCTGCTGGTTGATGGCCGGCGGGCAGGCCGCCAGCGGATCGGCAGGTTCGCCTTCGGCAAATTCACTGTTGAAGACATAACGACGGCCGCAGACGGAAACCTTGGGCTGCCGGCGCGTTACCTCGAAATAGTCATAGCCTTCTTTCAGCGTCTTCCAGAACGGCATATTGGGGTCGTCCCGATGCGCCACCATATTCCGGGCGCTCATGCGGAAGGGATAGGCCTGTACCTGAAAACGGTCCTGCCCGCCCTGAAGTGCCCGCGCCACGATGGCGTAGATTTCGCCGACCTGCTGGTCGGTCATGGCGTAGCAGCCGGAAGAGGAGCAGGCGCCATGCACCATCAGCGCCTCTCCGGTGTAACCGAGCGCCGATTCCAGCCGGTTGGGATAACCGAGATTGAAGGAGACGTAATATTGTGAGTTCGGGTTCAACATGCCGGCCGAGACATGATAAAACCCTTCCGGTGCCTGCCGGTCGCCCGTCTTCATCTTAGGGCCCAGCTTTCCGGACCAGCGGCACATGGGATAGGCCTTGAGCAAGGCGTAGTTTCCGGTCTTGTCGACCTTCCAGACCTCAAGCTCGCTTTCCTGCTTGAAAATGCGAACGAGAACCGGGCTTTCCGGGCGCATGCTCTTGGCCGACATCTGCGCCATCATCTTGGACGACAGTTTCGGCGGGTCTTTCTTGACGCTGTCCAGCCCCATGGAAGTGCACGCGGCAAGGCCGCCACCGATCGCAACGATCGCGGCCATTCTTGCCCCTGCCCTTACCTTCTGCCGCAACCCCGCAACCGCGAAATCCAGCAATGCCTGCATGCCCATGGATCGTTCTGCCCGCCTGATTTGCCCGCCTTTCCGGCAGACGCTTAGCTATCGAAGGTGGCCACAACACGGCAACCTCGCCCATGGACAAAGTCTCGTGAACAGACGTTACCCATTCGTTAATCATAAGGACACAAGCCCGTGATGCGGTGGCCAATGAAAGTGCGAGCCGCGATTATCGCAGCAGCCCCTGGCCCCCATCGATCCATACCGGCGTGCCGGTAATGTGGCGGGACGCATCCGACGCCAGGAAACCGATCAGCGCGGCGACATCGTCGCTCGTCCCGGCCACGCCGCCGGTTACCGGAATATCCCCAGCCGGAAAACGAACTGGAACCTCCGTTTTTTCCCGCTCGCGTATATCGGTATTTTCATCGATTGCCGTTTCGATTTCGCCCGGACACACCGCATTGACGCGGATACGGTGACGCCCCAGCTCCAGCGCCAATTGTTGCGCCATGGCGAATTGCCCGGCCTTCGTCACGGAATAGGCCGTAGCACCGGGCGATGTGAAGGTGCGGGTGCCATTGATCGACGAAATGATGACGATGGACCCGCCACCGGCCGCTTTCAGATGCGGCACGCTGACGTGGACGGTGAGATAGGTGCCGCGCAGGTTGATGCGGATCGTATCGTCCCATTCAGAAGGTTTCAGCTCATCGATGGGCGCCCAGACGCCGTTAACGCCGGCATTGGCCACCACGACATCAAGCCGGCCGAAATTCTCAACCAGCGCTGCGACCGCGTGACGCATGGCCGCTTCATCCGCCACATCGGCGACGAGCACCTTCGAAGAACCGGATGCGGCGCCGATTTCCCGGGCGACATCGTTCAATTCCGATTCGGTGCGGCCCAACAGACCGACCGCGAAACCCTGCGCCGACAGATGAAGGGCGGCGGCGCGCCCAATGCCGGAGCCAGCGCCGGTCACCAGTGCAACTTTGCGAGCAGCCAATGTCATCGCCCTCCTTTTCGCGAAGCAATGGATGTGACCGTCGCAGAGACGGGATCACTCGCCGGAAAGCTGTCCTCCAGCCCCTCTTCCAACTCTTCCTCCAGAATGTCGCGATCCTTCGATGTAAGGGCGCTCGCCTGTCCGTGCGGAGCTTCATCCTGCGCCGTACCTAGAGCGGAAAATTGCGAAGGCGCATCTGCCCCATGGCGCGTTCCGAACGCGGTCAGTTGCACCATCACCGCGCTCGCCCGCTTGATGGCCTCGGCATCGTCGATCCCTTCAAGACCGTCGGCGAGGCGAACCGAGACCTGATCGCCGTCGTTGCCGACGAACTCGATTGAGATAACCCCGTTATTGCGTTTTACATAGGTCGTCGAAAGTTGCATGACATGCCCTCCGGCTTGGAAAGCACCGGTAAGAGTCCGATGCTGGAAAACGGTTAGAACCTGAATTCCAAACGACGGCAGAGCGGAAGGGTTCCAGATGAATCAGGCCTTTGGCCCGGAAATCCAAGAGAGTTTTTTCCTGCGCGAGGCGCTGGAAGTGGCCCGCGCCCTCATCGGCGCGGAGTTCCGCGTCGGCAATACCGGCGGCATCATCGTGGAGACCGAAGCCTATCATCCGGACGACCCGGCATCCCACAGTTTTAACGGGCAGACCCCGCGCAACAGGGCAATGTTCGGCCCGGCCGGCCGTCTTTATGTCTACCGGTCCTATGGTATTCACTGGTGCGCCAACTTTGTCTGCGCCCCGGGTTCCGCCGTGCTTCTGCGCGCCATCGAACCCCTGACCGGCATAGACATGATGAAACTGCGACGGGGAACTGACAAGCCGAAACTTCTCTGCTCAGGTCCGGGCAGGCTCTGTCAGGCGCTGGCGATTACGGGGGAGATGGACGGCGCGCCGTTGAACGCAGCGCCTTTTTTCCTGCGGCTGCCGAAAGAAGCCGCCGCCGTCACCAGCGGCAGACGAATCGGCATCAGCCGCGCGACGGAATATCCGTGGCGCTTCGGCCTAAAGGGCTCGGCTTTCGTCAGCAAGAAATTCGAGAACGGAGAGACCTGACAGGCGCGAGCACCTTCGGCGGCCCGTCATTTTCGTCGGGATTGGGTGTCGGCACCTCGTCCGGCAACCGGTCGGGTTCCGGTTCTTCCACCGGCGGGATATCCGGCTGCGGCGGCACGGGCATCGGCGGTTCGGGATAGGGTTCGACGGGAACGGCTGGCATCGCGGCCTCCTGATAAACACGCTTGGCCACGATGGGCACAAGCTGCGTTTTTATCTCGTGCGACAGCGCCTTTGCGCTGTCGTCAATCAGGCGGCGCAACACCCAATTCGCCCACCGGTCAAATGCCGGTCAGGTCCTTTCGGTCCGGTTGCGCCGCCCTGCGGGTCGTACAGGAAAACGCGGGCACGGCCTGTCCGTTCCGTTTTTGAGGAAGGTTTTTGAAATGGCTCAGGCGAAACCGAGCGCGCTGCGGGAAATATCGCGATTTTCGCAATAGTCGCGGGAGTGGGCCTCGTGACCATGCTCGCGAGCGGTCGAACGGTTAAGTTCCGGGCTCGGAACGTTGAGCAGCGCATCGGCATAGGTGCCGGTCGCCTCGACATCATCGATCACGGTCTGCTGTTGCGGTTTTAAAAATTCAAACATCCGTCCACCTCCTTAGACACGTCCCCTCAACGCGCCGGCCCGGGTCCTGTTCCATAACGCCCGTGACTGTTCCGATTATACATGAGACGGCGCGGACGTATAGATGACGAAAGGCGAACGTTATCAAACGACGTTCACAAAATGGAGTGGAATCAGTGAGCTATGGCGACAAGTTCAGACAGGGCCGACGGATTCCCGCAAGATGAGTTCGACCGGCCACAATTCCTGAACCTCGCGGACGGGACGGCCGCCGATGATCTGCAAAAGCAGGTCCGTCACTCGCATGCCCGCCATGCGCATGGGCGAGCGGGTGGTGGAAAGCGGCGGCATCATGCTTTCCGGCGTAAGATAAGGAAACACGTCGTCATGGGCGATGACGGAGACATCCCTGCCGATCGTCAACCCCATCTGCGTCGCAGCGCGATAGACCCCCTGCGCCGTCATCATCGCACCCGCCACAAAGGCCGTCGGGCGCGGCGTCTGTTCCAGCAGCGAGCGGGCGAAACGAAAGGCCGTCTCCTCGCTGAAGTGCTCATTCATCATGAAACGCGGATCCGGCGTAATGCCGTGCGTGGCCAGCGCCTCGCGAAAACCCTGCTCGCGGTCCTGCACAAAGGTGCGGCCGACCGGACCATTGATAAGGGCGATGCGCCTGTGTCCGCGCTCCAGAAAATGAATCGTCGGACGATAGGTCACATCGTGGTTGTCGATATCGAGCCAGGCATGTTCGAAAGGCGTCTTTGAGCGGCCATGCACGATGAAGGGCACACCCAGCCGGTTGAGCAGCGCGATGCGTTCATCTTCCGGACGCGGCGAATGCACGATGATGCCATCCACCCGGCCGCTCGCCGCCAGCCGGCTGAAAATCGCCAGTTCCTCATCGAGATTATTGTCGACGGTAACGCTGACGAGAATATCGGTCTCCTCCCGTTCCAGACGCGTCGCCATGCCGCCCATGAATTCGGAGAAGAAGTGCCCGCCGCCCGAACGGCCCATGACGACACCGATGGCGCCCGCCCTGCCCGTCGCCAGCCTGACAGCATTGGCATTCGGCCGGTAGCCGTATTTCAGCGCAGCCTCCATCACCCGCTGGCGCGTTTCCTCGCGCACCTCGGGGTAGCCGCCCAGCGCCCGGCTGACGGTGGTGGGCGAGAGCCCGACTTTCTCTGCGAATTCCTTGAGCTTCATAATTTTTTGCCAATTTGCCCCTGCATGCGTCGCCGCCGCGGATTTTTCAAGCCGACAAAAATTGAAAACGATTTCAATTTTCCTCCACCTGAAACCTTACAGTTGATCATTCCCAAAGGCAAACGCCGAAAAATTGCAGGCGAAAGCGGCCGATTTCCGGGAGATTAGAAAGAGTATTGACAGATTGCTCGGCTTTTGAGAGCCTCGCGTCGGTCAAAAGCGCTTTCAATTTTGAGGACAATCGGACGCGTCAACGGAGGAGTTTGACAATGAATATTTCCATGAAGACTTTGTTCCTGTGCGGAGCGGCGTTTTCCGCCGCCGTCTCAGCTGAGGCGGCCGAGCTTTCCATCGCCGCCAATTCGACAGGCAAGAACGTCGCGTTCTTCCGCGAACGGATCGCCGCCTTCGAAAAAGAGACCGGTCACAAGGTCAATCTCGTCACCATGCCGTCATCGTCCAGCGAACAGTTCAGCCAGTACCGGCTGTGGCTTGCCGCCGGCAACAAGGATGTCGACGTCTACCAGACGGACGTGATCTGGGCGCCGCAGCTGG
Source organism: Agrobacterium sp. LR_9 (assembly GCF_041954855.1). Lineage (NCBI taxonomy): Bacteria > Pseudomonadati > Pseudomonadota > Alphaproteobacteria > Hyphomicrobiales > Rhizobiaceae > Agrobacterium > Agrobacterium sp. LR_9. The sequence continues at coordinate 15,761 of NZ_JAVAYA010000035.1, read as the reverse complement.
CCGACCAGTTCGTGGATTTGACCGCAGCGACGAAGGATGTCATCGGCGATCATTTCCCTTCCATCGTCGCCTCGCAGACGGTTGACGGCAAGCTCGTCGCCATGCCGATGTTCACCGACGCGCCGGCGCTTTTCTATCGCAAGGACCTTCTGGAAAAATATGGCAAGCAGCCGCCGAAGACCTGGAAGGAACTGAGCGAGACCGCCAAGGAAATCCAGGACAAGGAGCGCGAGGCAGGCCAGAAGGACCTCTGGGGCTTCGTTTTCCAGGGCAGCGCCTATGAAGGCCTGACCTGCAACGCGCTGGAATGGATCGCTTCCGCAGGCGGCGGCCATATTGTCGAGACCAACGGCGATATCTCCGTCAACAATGAGAAGGCCGCAGCCGCCATCGAAACCGCCAAGGGCTGGGTCGGCACCATCGCGCCGCAGGGCGTGCTCGCTTATAAGGAAGAGGAAGCGCGCGGCGTCTGGCAGACCGGCAATTCCGTCTTCATGCGCAACTGGCCCTATGCCTATGCACTGGGTAATGGCGACGACAGCGCCATCAAGGGCAAGTTCGGCGTCACCCCGCTACCAGCGGGCGCGGAAGGCGAAGCCCCTGCCTCGACACTCGGCGGCTGGAACCTCGCCGTTTCGAAATATTCCGACGATCAGGAAGCGGCCATTCAGCTCGTGAAATTCCTGGCATCAAAAGACACCCAGAAGATGCGCGCGATTCAGCTCTCCAACATGCCGACTATCGCATCCCTTTACGACGACAAGGACGTCGCTGCCGCGCAGCCCTTCATGCCGACATGGAAGCCGATCTTCCAGACCGCCGTTCCGCGTCCTTCCGCCTCGGCCAAGGTGAAATATAACGAGGTTTCCGCCAAGTTCTGGGGCGCCGTGCACAACACGCTCTCCGGCAACGGCACGGCAGCGGAAAATCTCGAACTTCTCGAGGTTGAACTGACCGATCTCAAAGGCAACGGCTGGTAATCCGGCCCGCGCGGGAGGCGGTCTTGACTGATCGTCTCCCGCGCCCCAACCGCGAGATATCCCCATGAACGACATCGCCCTTCAAAGACCGGTCGCGGCATCCGACGCCGACACCGGCTCTGACCTGCAGTCGGAAAGACTGAAATCCGCCTGGCTGTTTCTTGCCCCTACATTTATGGTGCTGTCGCTGGTGGCGGGCTGGCCGCTGGTGCGCACCGTGTGGTTCAGCCTCACCGACGCCTCGCTTACCAATCTCGACGGGGCGCAGTTCGTCGGCCTCAAGAACTACCTCACCTGGATCACGCTCAGCAGCGGCCGCACCATCTATCGCGGCCTACTTGCCGATCCCGCATGGTGGGGCGCGGTTCTCAACACGCTCAAATTCACCATCCTTTCCGTCAGCTTCGAAACCGTGCTCGGCCTCATCGTCGCGCTGGTGCTGAATGCCGAATTCAAGGGACGCGGCCTCGTGCGTGCCGCAATCCTCGTGCCCTGGGCCATTCCCACCATCGTTTCGGCGCAGATGTGGGCGTGGATGCTGAACGACCAGTTCGGCATATTGAACGACCTGTTCCTCAATCTCGGACTGATCTCCAACAAGATCGCCTGGACCGCCAATCCCGAAACCGCGATGATCGCCGTGCTAATCGTCGATATCTGGAAGACCACGCCCTTCATGGCGCTGCTCATCCTCGCCGGTCTACAGATGGTGCCGAAGGACATGTATGAGGCGGCAAAGGTGGATGGCATTCATCCCATCAAGGTGTTCTTCCGCGTCACTTTGCCGATGATCCGCCCGGCCCTCATGGTCGCCGTCATCTTCCGCATGCTGGATGCGATGCGCGTCTTCGATCTCATCTATATCCTGACGCCCAACAACACCCAGACCCGCACCATGTCGGTGCTGGCGCGTGAGAACCTGTTCGATTTCGACAAGTTCTCCTATGGCGCCGCTGCCTCAACCATGCTGTTCCTCATCATCGCCTCGATCACGGTCATCTATATGTGGCTTGGGCGCGTCAACACCGATGGAGCCGCGCGATGACCCTGCCAAGCATCCTGAAAACCACCGCTTTTTATGCGCTGGTCGCCATCATAATGGTGATTTCGGTATTCCCGTTTTATTACGCGATCCTGACGAGCCTGAAATCCGGCTCGGCGCTGTTCCAGGTCAATTATTGGCCGCGTGACTTCTCGCTGACCAATTACAGCTTCGTCATCGGCAACGGCACGTTTCTGCGCAATCTCGGCAATTCGCTGTTCGTTGCATCTTCGGTCGTCGTGCTATCGCTGTTTCTTGCAGTAACGGCCTCCTATGCTCTCGCCCGCGTCCGCTTCCGTGGCCGCGCGCTGCTGCTGCTCACCATCCTGTCGGTTTCGATGTTCCCGCAGATCGCCGTTCTTGCCGGCCTGTTCGAACTGATCCGCTGGGCGGGCATCTTCAACACGCCGCTGGCGCTGATCTTTTCCTACATGATCTTCACCCTGCCCTTCACGGTCTGGGTGCTGACAACCTTCATGCGCGACCTGCCGATCGAGATCGAGGAAGCGGCGATTGTCGATGGTGCAACGCCGTGGGTCATCATCACCCAGGTCTTCATGCCGCTGATGTGGCCGGCGCTCGTCACGACCGGGCTTCTCGCCTTCATCGCGGCGTGGAATGAGTTCCTCTTCGCGCTCACCTTCACCTCATCGAACGAGCAGCGCACGGTGCCTGTCGCCATCGCGCTTTTGTCGGGCGGCTCGCAGTTCGAAATTCCATGGGGAACGATCATGGCGGCTTCCGTCATCGTCACCGCCCCGCTCGTCGTCCTCGTTCTGATCTTCCAGCGACGTATCATCTCCGGCCTCACAGCCGGCGGCGTCAAAGGCTAGGAGAAAACAAATGACCACCATTCAACTGCGCGATCTTCGCAAATCCTTCGGCGCTTTCGATGTCATCAAGGGCATCGACATGGACATCCGCTCCGGCGAATTCATGGTCTTTGTCGGCCCCTCCGGCTGCGGCAAATCCACGCTTCTGCGCCTCATCTGCGGGCTGGAGGAAATTACCAGTGGCACGCTTTCCTTCGATGGCGAGACGGTGAACCGCCTGCCGCCCGCCAAGCGCGGCGTCGCCATGGTCTTCCAGTCCTATGCGCTTTATCCGCATATGACCGTATTCGAAAACATGGCCTTCGGCATGAAACTGTCAGGCGCGGACAAGGAGCAGCGGCGCAAGCGCGTGGAGGCGGCGGCCGAGATGCTGCAACTCACGCCTTATCTGGAGCGCCTGCCAAAGCAGCTATCCGGCGGCCAGCGCCAGCGTGTCGCAATCGGCCGCGCCATCGTGCGCGATCCGAAGGTCTTCCTGTTCGACGAGCCGCTCTCCAACCTCGATGCGGCATTGCGCGTTGCCACGCGTCTGGAAATCGCCAAGCTGCACCGCTCGATGCATGACACGACGATGATCTACGTTACCCACGACCAGGTGGAGGCGATGACACTCGCCGACCGTATCTGCGTTTTGCGGGACGGCAGGGTCGAGCAGATCGGCACGCCGCTGGAGCTTTACGAAAGCCCGGTCAACACCTTCGTCGCCGGCTTCATCGGCTCACCGAAGATGAACTTCCTCACCGGCAAATATGCGGAGGCCGAAGGGGCGAAAACCATCGGCATCCGCCCTGAACACATCACCATCGGCACCGATGGCAGCGGCTGGAGCGGCGAGATCGTGCATTCGGAAATGCTGGGATCGGACAGCTATATCTATGTCGAGATCGGCGCGGGTGAACCCGTCGTCGTTCGTGAAGAGGGCGTGACCGGCCGCACGGCCGGTGAACGCATCACCATCGCGCCGGATGCGACGCAGATACATCGTTTCGACGCAGAGGGCCGGGCGCTTGCCCGCAACCCTGCCCGGGGTGCCGCCTGAACATTCAACTTTCGCCGGGCTCACCCAAGGTCCCGGCTTTCACCGAGGAGCATGACAATGACCATCAACACCGTTGTATGGGGCGAAAATATCCACGAACACATCAATGAGACGGTGCGTTCGATCTATCCGAACGGCATGCACAACACCATTGCCGACGCGCTGAACCAGAATCCTGAGATCGACGCCACGACCGCCACGCTGCAGGAGCCGGAACATGGCCTTTCGCAGGAGCGCCTCGACAAGACCGACGTGCTGGTCTGGTGGGGCCACAAGGACCATGGTGCGGTGCAGGACGAGATCGTCGAGCGTGTTGCCAAACGCGTCTGGGAAGGCATGGGCCTCATCGTCCTGCATTCCGGCCACTTCTCCAAGCCGTTCAAGCGCCTGATGGGCACGCCTTGCGCGCTTAAATGGCGTGAGGCGGGCGAGCGTGAACGCCTGTGGACCATCAATCCGCGCCACCCGATTGCAGCCGGCCTGCCCGAGCATTTCGAGCTGGAAAACGAGGAAATGTATGGCGAGCAGTTTTCCGTGCCGGAGCCGCTGGAAACCGTCTTCATCTCCTGGTTCCAGGGCGGCGAAGTCTTCCGGTCCGGTCTTACCTGGCGCCGTGGTGCAGGCAATATCTTCTATTTCCGCCCCGGCCACGAGACCTATCCCACCTATCACGACGCCAATGTGCAGAAGGTCATCAGCAACTCGGTGAAATGGGCCTATAATCCCGTTGGCGCACTGAAAAGCATTCATGACGCCCCCAATGTTCCCGTCGACAAGGCGCTGGAGCCAATCGAAGAACGCGGCCCCAAGCTGCACAAGGCAGGCGAAGCAGGTTATAGGTAAAAAGCCATGAGACTTCTCATTCTCGGAACCGGCGGCATGGCCAACAACCATGCCACCTATTTCTCGCAAATCCCCGGCGTCGAACTGGTCGCGGCAGTGGATGTGGACGATGTGGTGGTGCGGGGCTTTGCGCTGCGCCACAACATTCCGCTCTCCTTCACCTCACTGGATGACGCCATTGCCTGGGGTGAATTCGATGCGGCGGCGAATGTCACGCCGGACGCGATCCACCACCCCACCAGCCTTAAACTGCTGGCGGCCGGCAAGCATGTCTTCTGCGAAAAGCCGCTGGCGGAAAACTACGCCAAGGCCGCCGAAATGGCCGATGCCGCCGAAAAAGCCGGCCTCATTGCCATGGTCAACCTCACCTATCGCAACGTTGCCCCCTTGCAGGCGGCGCGTGAGATGGTGCTGGCAGGCAAGATCGGCAAGGTGCGGCATCTGGAAGCCTCCTATCTCCAGAGCTGGCTCGTTTCCAAGGCCTGGGGCGACTGGATGACGGAGAGCAAGTGGCTGTGGCGGCTTTCCACCAAGCATGGCTCAAACGGCGTGCTTGGTGATGTCGGCATCCACATTCTCGACTTCGCCTCCTATGGCGCGGGCAGCGATGTGGAACGCATCTTCACGCGGCTGAAGACCTTCGACAAATATGAAGGCAACAAAATTGGCGTCTACGACCTCGACGCCAATGACAGCTTCACCATGACCGCCGAGCTTGAAAACGGTGCCATGGGCGTCATCCATGCCAGCCGCTGGGCGACGGGTCACTTGAACGAACTTCGTCTGCGTATCCATGGCGACAAGGGAGCATTGGAAGTGATCCACACCCCGGATTATTCCAGCCTGCGCGCCTGCATCGGCGAGGATGTGGAAAAGGCGATATGGAAGACCATCGATGTCGACCCGGTGCCGACGAATTACGAAAAATTCGCCAGGGCCGTCATGGAAGGCGGCCCCGCCGATCCGGATTTCCGTCATGCCGCCAATCTGCAGAAGGTGCTCGATCTGTCGATCATTGCGGATCGGGAACGGCGCGAGCTGGCCGTTTCGGCTTGATTTGCGAAAGTGCGGCGGCACAAACCGCCGCATGGATTGCTGCAAAGGGCGCTCCTCGCTCTCCGTCAGCGAGGACTTGATCCGGGGTCCAGCCACGGCGCAGACGCGCCTTGGCTGGATGCCGGATCAGGTCCGTCATGACGGAGGGAACTTATAACTCCCTCAAACCCCGCGCTTATTCCCCCACAACAGCACATGCAGCTGCGGCAGCACCCGGGCGGAAAACCAGCGGTCTTCGCTCACCTTGTCCACCAGCCACAACATCCGGTCCATCACCCCGTCGATATCCACCCGCGCATCGTCGTCATCCGGCGGCGGCGGAGTATGGTTGCCGGGCTGGAGATAGACAGGCAAATGCGGGAAACGCGCGGATGCCGCCTTGGCATAGGCATAATCCGCATCGTCGAACACCACGATCTTTAGCGCCACCTGCGGTTCGTCGCCGGCGGCGGCAAGACAGTCTTCGAAGGCCTGCCAGTCCGTTTCCATGCCGCTCGATGGCGGCTTGGGGCTCAGCACCAGATGGTCGAGATCGGCAAACCAGTCTTTCGCGATGCTGCCCTGCGTTTCCAGCGCGAAACGATACCCCTCGCCCTGCCCCTTCGCGATCAAGGCCCCGAGCGGTTGAATGGCCGGATTGCCGCCTGAAAGCGAAACCGTCAGCGGCACGCCGCCGGAAAGCCGCCGCACCTCCTGCCAGATCGCCTCGACAGGCATTGGCTTCCATGTATCGCGGTACTCGCTTTCAACGGCATGCAGCGTATCGCACCAGGAACAACGATAGTCGCAGCCGCCGGTACGCACGAAAACGGTCGGCAGACCGATCAGCAGGCCTTCGCCCTGAATGGTCGGGCCGAAGATTTCGCTGATGCGGATCGTGGTCTCCTTGGCTGCAATCTTGTGTGCAACCGCCGTCATGGCCGGTATTCCGCCCAGGTCTTGGCGGTTTCGCTGACCCGCACGGCGCTGGTTTCCGGCAGGCGATCCTTGCACCAGTCGTAAAAATGCTTCGCCAGACATTCCGCCGTCACCCGGTCATGGCCAAGAACGTCGTTCAGGTGGCGATGGTCGAAATGATCGTCGATATAGCGTTTCAGCGGTGCAAGCTCGTGATAGTCGCGCACGAAACCGTGCTCGTTCAGCGCTTCGCCTGCCAGCTCGATCTCGACGATGTAATTATGCCCGTGGAGGCGATTGCATTGGTGATCCGACGGCAGGCTTTTTAACTGGTGCGAGGCGGAGAAGTGAAATTCCTTGGTGATGCGGAACATCAGCGCACCTCCTGCGCCGCATAGGCATGGGTGGCCGCCACCCAGAAATCCGGGTCCTCATAGTCGGTCGGATCGGTGACACCGGCCAGATGAAAGGCCTCGCGCCGTTCCACGCAGGTGCCGCAGCGGCCGCAGTGGCGCAAGCCGCCCTTGTAACAGGACCATGTTTCGCCAAAGGGCGTGCCGTATTTCGCACCATCGGTCACAATCGCCGCCTTGGAAACGGTGACATAGGGGGCGAAGAGCTTGACGTCAGCATAACCTTCCAGCGCATGCGCCTGCATGGCATTGAAGCTGTCGATGAAGCCCGGCCGGCAATCGGGGTAGATGAAGTGATCGCCGCCATGCACGGCAATCGCCACAGCATCCGCCTGCTGCGCGGCGGCCAGCCCGAAAGCGATGGTGAGCATGATGGCGTTGCGGTTCGGCACCACGGTTGAGCGCATGGTCTCTTCCGCATAGTGCCCGTCCGGCACCTCCACGTCGTCAGTCAGCGCCGAACCGGTGAGATGGGCGCCGATGGTTCTGATATCGATGACATGATGCGGCACGCCGAGACGCCTTGCGCAATCGGCAGCGTATTCCAGCTCCTTCCTGTGGCGCTGGCCATAGTCGAAGGAGACGAGAGCGAGAAGTTCGTGTTCCGCCGCGATTTTATGCGCAAGCGAAACGGAGTCCAATCCGCCGGAGCAGATGACGATGGTTTTCATAATTTGGGATCCCTTGTTTTGACCGGGTGGGCTGCGACCGGATTACGGGGAGCGGCTTTAAACCAAACCGACGGGCTTGTGAAGGGTCTTGCGGAAATCGCGCAAAGCCGCGCCATCACGAAAATGCCCCGCGGCAGCAACAAGACGAAACAATCGGGACATATGCGGGAAACCGGCACGATCTAGAACGATGCGGAATCTGCTGTTCTTGAAGGGTCTTGCCAATGGTGGCGGCTGATACATTTCTGTTTTCGCTGAGCAACCTCAGCTCTCTCGGCACCGGCCTGCTGATGGCGATGGCGGGCATGCTTTATGTCACGCTCACCATTCGCGGGCTGATTGCCGCTCTTCGCCATGGATAGAGCACTCGAGCCGAAACGTCACCGGTTCAGGCGCAATCTCACAACCGGCCTCCTCGTCGCTTCTGCAGCGCTCGTCACCGCCACCGGCATAGCTTCGTTCGTGTTCCTGATCTGGATGGTCAGGACCGTTGCGCGCTGGCTGGGTCTTTTTGTCGGCCTATGAAAATCTGATGAACACGCGACGCTCGCCACTACATGGCAGAGCGGAAAAGGCCCGGCGAACTGGCAGTGCGCCGGGCCTTTTTTCGTTGGCTTTGGGCTCAGCGCAGCAGCGCCTGGGCCTCCTCGATACCGAGTGCTGCCGGCTGGGTGCAGGTCGTCGTCATTTCGATGAAACGGCCCTCCTCCCCGGATTTGAGGATCGAGGTCATCACATCGATGCCGTGCAATGAGCGGTCGAGTGAGCAGCGGGCATCACGGCCTTCCAGAATAGCGATTGCCATATCGGCAAGGCCCGCCGTGCGATAATTGGCGCGCGGGCCATTGGGGCTTTCCTGATTGGCGATGCCGAAAGGATGCGCCCAGTCTTCCAGCGGCTGGATATTCTTGTCCCGCCCGCTCGCTTCCACCACGCCGCCGAAGAAATTCGGGTCCGGCACGTAGATCGAGCCTTCCGTGCCATAGAGTTCCATGTTGGCGTGGCGATGCGACCAGACATCCCAGCTGGCCGAAAGCGTGATCGTCGCGCCGTTCACGAATTCCAGCAAGGCATGGATATTGGTCGGCGTTTCGACGGGAATGATCTCGCCGTTCAGCGGCTGGCTGGTCACCGTACGGGTCGGATTTGCCATGCTGGTCAGCGCACCGACGCGCTTCACCGGACCGATGAGGTTGATGAGATTGGCGACGTAATAGGGACCGAGATCGAGGATCGGCCCGCCGCCCTTCAGGAAGAAGAAGCCCGGGTTCGGGTGCCACATCTCCATGCCGGGGCTCATCACATGGCAGGTGCCGGAAGTGATGCGCCCGACCTTACCGTCATCGATATACTGTCGGGCAAGCTGATGCGCGCCGCCGAGGAAGGTATCCGGCGCGCAGCCGACGGAGAGGTTCTTCTCCCGGGCGATGCGCCGTAGTTCCTCGCCTTCCTCCAGCGAAAGCACCAGCGGCTTTTCCGAATAGACGTGCTTGCCCGCCTCAAGGGCGGCTTTCGACACCGGAAAATGCGCGGCGGGAATGGTGAGGTTCACCACCACATCGATATCCTTGTTGGCGAGCAGCTCCTCGATGGACTGCGCGACGACACCGAATTCTTCCGCCCTCAGCTCCGCCGCATTGCGGTTGAGGTCGGCGCAGGCCAGCACCTTGATGCCCTTGAAGAGCGGTGCCAGCGAAAAGTAAGCAGACGAGATATTGCCGCATCCGATGATGCCGACGCCAAGATCCCTGGCCATGATGCAAACTCCGAAATTGAAACTTAGTAGGTCTTGAAAGATGCGATCGAGCGGGTGATCAGCCGGTCGATATCCTTGGGATTGTCGTGCTCGACCACGAAATGTTTCGTGGCGGATTTCGCCTTCAGCGCCGCGACGAGACCCTTCCAGTCCACGGTCCCATGGCCGACATCGGCCCAGCCATCCTCGTCCGCATTCTCGCCTGCTGGTGCGATATCCTTCACATGTACCGCAGTAATGCGCTTGCCGTAGCTTTCGATCCAGGCGAGCGGATCGGCATTGCCGCGAATGATCCAGGCGATATCCGCCTCCCATTTCAAATCCGGGCCACCGGCAAAAATCTGTTCCTGTGGGGTGGAACCGTCGCCAAGCGTCTTGAACTCGAAATCGTGGTTATGCCAGCCGAAGACCAGCCCGGCATCGACGAAAGGCTTGCCGGCTTCCTGCAGGCGCTTGCCGAAAGCGAACCAGCCTGCGGCATCTGTCGGGCGCTGGTCAGGCATCAGATAAGGGCAATAGATCGCCTCAACACCCAGAACTTTCGCAATGTTCAGCGCCTTTTTCGGGTCGCCCTCAAGAAGATCGAGGCCGAAATGGCCGGTCGGCATGGCAAGGCCATTGGCGTCGAGTTCGGCGCGCAGGCCTTTCAAACCGGCATCATCCAGCGAAGCGTACATCGCGCCATAACCTTCGACATGTTTATAACCCGCCGCCGAAAGCTTCTTCAGAATGTTGGAAAAAGGCTGGAAATTACGGGCGCTGTAAAGCTGGAAACCGAATTCTGTCATTGTCTCCTCCATAGAGATCTGGGTCTTGGGATTGTGTGGGGGTAAATGGAAGCTGTTCTAGAGCCGGTCCTCGCTTTGTGCGTCGAACAGCGAGGCCATCGTCATGTCGAGGCCGAGGCGCACCTTGGTGCCGGGTGAAAACCGCCTGTGGCCGCCGACACGCACGGACATGGTATGCCCGGCATGTTTCAGCCAGATCAGATTGTCGGCGCCCATCGGTTCCTCGATATCGACAATCGCCTCATGCACTTCGCCGCCGACAATATCGGCATCGACGCGCACATGTTCGGGGCGAACGCCCAGAACCACGGCACGGCCGGCGGCGAGCGGCGTTTCCGCATGATAGCCATCCAGGGCGAAAGTCACGCCATTGGTGGTGAAGACCACCTTGCCGTCCTTTTCGATCAACTCGCCGCGCAGGAAATTCATCGACGGCGAGCCGATGAAACCGGCGACGAAGAGGTTTCGCGGCTTGTTGTAGATGGTGACGGGATCGGCCAGCTGCTGGATGACGCCGCTTTTCATGATGGCGATGCGGTCCGCCAGCGTCAGCGCCTCGATCTGATCATGCGTCACATAGATCATGGTGTTCTTCAGCGACTGGTGCAGCCGCTTGATTTCGACGCGCAGTTCCGAGCGCAGCTTGGCGTCGAGGTTGGAGAGCGGCTCGTCGAACAGGAACACATCCACATCCCGCACCAGCGCCCGGCCGATGGCCACACGCTGGCGCTGGCCGCCGGAAAGCTCGGCGGGCTTGCGCTTCAACAGCGGCTCGATCTGCAATATTCCGGCCGCTCTTTTCACACGTCGGTCGATCTCCTCTTTCGGCACCTTGGCGACCTGCAGACCGAAGGACAGGTTTTTCTCCACCGTCATCTGCGGATAAAGCGCATAGGACTGGAACACCATGCCAATGCCTCGGTCTTTCGGCTCCTCCCAGGTGACGTTGCGGTCCTTGATGAATATCTGTCCGTCGGTCGGCTCCAGAAGGCCGGCGATGCAATTGAGAAGGGTCGACTTTCCGCAGCCGGAAGAGCCGAGCAGCACGAGGAATTCGCCGTCGTAAATATCGAGATTGAGGTCTTTCAGCACGGTAACGGCGCCGAAGGACAGGGAAAGATCGCGGATGGAAACGCTTTTGTTCATATAGATCAACCTTTTACTGCGCCTGCGGCAATGCCGCGGACGAAAAGCCTGCCGGAGACGAAATAGACGATCAGCGGCACGGCACCCGTGAGAAGGGTTGCGGCCATGTTAACGTTATATTCCTTCACGCCCTGCACGGAGTTGACGATATTATTGAGCTGCACCGTCATCGGGTAATATTCCGGCCGCGTGAACACCACGCCGAACAGGAAGTCGTTCCAGATGCCGGTCACCTGCAGGATCATCGCCACGACGAAGATCGGCAGTGACATGGGCAGCATGATGCGGAAATAGATCTGCCAGAAATTGGCGCCATCGATGCGCGCCGCCTTAAACAATTCTTCCGGCAGCGAGGCGAAATAATTGCGGAACAGCAGCGTCAGGATCGGCATGCCGAAAATGGTGTGCACGATGACGAGGCCGGTCAGCGTGCCATAAACACCCATTTCGCGCAGCACGATGACGATCGGATAGATCATCACCTGATAGGGAATGAAGGCACCGATGATGAGGATGGAGAAGAACAGTTCCGATCCCTTGAACTTCCAGTTCGCCATGGCGTAGCCGCTGACGGAGGCGACGACGATCGAGATCACCACCGAAGGCACAAGGATGCGCACCGAATTCCAGAAGCCGCGTGAAAGCCCGTCGCAGTTCAAGCCCGTGCAGGCATTGGCCCAGGCCTTTACCCAGGGTTCGAAAGTGATTTCCACCGGCGGCGCGAAGATGTTGCCGAGCCGGATTTCCGGCATGCCCTTCAGCGAGGTGACGACCATCACGTAAAGCGGCAGCAGGTAATAGGCGGCGGCCACGAAAAGCGTGCCGTAAAGAATGATGTTGCGGCGGGAAAAGGTTTTCCTCGGCTTCCTGCCGCGCGGGCCGGAAAGGTCCTGGGCAACCGCATCGCTGGCGGCAACAACCGTGTTCAATGTGCTGATATTAGCCACGCTTCTTGCCTCCGAATTCGAGGTAGGCCCATGGAATGATGATGATCGCGACCGTCAGGAGCATCATTGTCGAGGCGGCGAAGCCCTGCCCCAGGTTCTGTGCCTGGAACATGTAGTCATAGACATATTTCGCCGGTACTTCAGATGCGATACCCGGCCCGCCGCTCGTCTGCGCCACGACAAGATCGTAGACCTTGACGATGCCGCTGGCGATGATGACCAGCGTGGTGATGAAGACCGGCCGCATCATGGGAATGATGATGAGAATATAGGTCTTCCACATCGGAATGCCGTCGACACGCGTCGCCTTCCAGATGTCCTCATCGATACCGCGAAGACCCGCCAGCATCAGGCACATGACGAGCCCCGTGCCCTGCCAGAGTGCCGCGATCAGGATGCCGTAGATAACGATCTGGGAATTATAGAGCGGGTCGAATGTGAAACTTTCCCAGCCCATCGAGCGAACCACGGACTGGATGCCGAATTCCGGGTTCAGCAGCCATTGCCAGACGAGGCCGGTGACGATGAAGGACAGGGCGAAAGGATAGAGGAAAATGGTGCGGAAGGTGTTTTCGAAACGAATTTTCTGATCCATCAGCGCCGCCAGCACGAAACCGATGACGAGGCTGAAAATAAGCGACAACACGCCGTAGATCGCCAGATTCTGGATGGATACGATCCAGCGTGGTGCTGCCCACAAACGCTCATATTGATCGAAACCGATGAAACTCGCGCGCGGCAGAAGCTTTGAATTGGTGAAGGAATAAACCACCGTCCAGATCGTTCCGCCGAGGAAGATCACCATGGCGGTCAGTATCATGGGAATGGAGGCAATCTTGGAATTGAGATTGCGGAAAAGCTGGTTGGGGCGCCCCGAGCGCGCTTGACCTGCCATGTTACCTCCTCCTGTAACGTTACAGTCAACAGTCAGGCAAAAAGCCTCACCGCATGAAACCCCTGCCCGTGCTGATGATTGTTGCACAGGCAGGACGCTGGAAAGGAAAGCGGCGAACCGCTTTCCCACCCGGAGAGATCACACTCAGTCCGCCGAACCGATAATGTCCGCGAAGCGCTTCTGCCCGTCTTCCGCCGACATCGAGCCCGCGAAGAATTCCGCCATCAGGTCTTCCTTCTGTTTCTGCGTATCGGCGGAAATCAGCTGGTCGGTGCTGGTGAGGGCATTGCCCTTGGCCAGAATTGCCAGACCCTTTTTCATGCAGTCATTGGCTGCATTCAGATCGACGTCGCCGCGGATCGGCAGCGAGCCTTTCTTCAGGTTAAAGGCCACCTGCGTTTTTGGATCCACGATGGTTGCGGCGAGAACGTCCTGCGCCTTGGTTTTCGCCTCGTCCTTCAAAACAGGGAAATAAAAGGCGTCGCCACCCGTGGTGAGATATTCACTGAGGCCAAGACCGGGAAGGCAGGAATAATCCGTGCCGGCTTTCTGGTTGGCCAGCTGGAATTCACCCTGCGCCCAGTCACCCATGATCTGGCCGCCGGCCTTGCCGGTGATGACCATGTTGGTGGCCTGGTTCCAGTCCTGAACATTGGTGCCCTTGGCCATGTCGCGCGCCTCGACGGCAGCCGCGAAAATCTTCGCCATCTCGGGCCCGGCTGCCGCTTCGGCATCCTTGTCGCCATAGACCTTCTGATAAAGGTCCTTGCCGCCGATCGAAAGCGTCAGCGTGTCGAACAGGCCGTTAGCCTGCCATGCCTGCCCACCGAGCGCAAGCGGCTGGATGCCGGCCTTTTTCAGCGCCGGCGCGGCGGCAACGAATTCCGTCCAGTTCTTCGGAACTTCGACGCCCGCCTTCTTGAAGGCTTCATTGGAAAGCCATAGCCATTGCCAGGAATGGATGTTTACCGGCGCGCAGTAAATCTTGCCGTCAATGGTGCAGCTGTCGAGCAGGCTTGCCGGCTTGATGACGTCCTTCCAGTTGCCCTTTGCGGCAACATCGGACAGGTCGCGCATCAGGCCTGCCTGCACCAGCTCTTCCGCCTGACGGCCGTGGTTGAACTGGGTCGCGCCCATCGGGTCGCCGCCGGTGATACGGCTGATCATGATCGGACGGGCCGTGCCGCCCGAACCGGCAATCGCGCCATCCACCCATTTGTTGCCGGTTGCGTCGAAAGCCTTAGCCAATTCGGCGACCGCTGCGGCTTCGCCGCCCGAAGTCCACCAATGGGTCACCTCAAGATCGGTGGCCCCGGCGATACCCGCCGGAATCATGACGCTGGCCAGAAAAGCCGCAGAAATAACACGCATTCGCATGAGTCTCCTCCCTCACTGAAACGTTGCAGTTGGAACGTATGCGAAGATTTTTGATTAGGCAACCGCCTAAAATACGAATCTCACAGCGCCCCTCAGGAGGCATTTCGAACGATTGGAAATGCGCCGGATAGATATGCGGCACAGGGGATTGCGCTGCGTAATCCACACGCAATGCCAGTCGCGTAGAAAACTTCGTCGTGAGTAAAACAGGCGAAGAGACCATGAAGCGCTGGCATATTCTTTTGGTCATCGGACTAGCCGGCGTCGCATCGCTTTTATTGGCGACATTTGAGCAGCTTGTACCGGGACAGCAACTTTCATTCGGAATGCGCCTGCTGATCCTCATCCAGCCAACAATACTGACCGTTGCGGCGGTTGCAACCGGTCAGGCTCTGGCCGCAAAACTCGGGCTTGGCGCGCCCTTGGTCGATACCTGGCTGACGGGCGGCAACCCGCGCGCGGTGCTGCGCACACAGGTGCCGCCCGCACTGGCGGTGGGCATTGCCGTCGGCCTGCTGATGATCGCCTATTCATCAGCGATCCTGCCATCGGTCGCGGATGCGCCCACCATGGCAAAAATGACCGCGTTTAATGTCCCGCTGGCGACCCGGATTCTCTATGGCGGAATCACGGAGGAGCTATTGACCCGATGGGGCCTGATGTCGTTTCTCGCCTGTACGCTCTGGCGCATGACAGGAAGAGGACAGATTCGACCGGTGATTTTGTGGGCCGCTATCCTTATGGCGGCGGCACTCTTCGCCGCAGGTCATCTGCCGTTTCTGTTTGCGATTGTCACTCGGCCGCAAGCGGCGCTGGTCCTTGCAGTCCTGCTCACCAATTTCATTCCCGGCCTGCTGTTCGGATGGCTGTTCTGGCGTCGGGGGCTGGAAGCGGCGATGCTTTCCCATGCCCTTGCCCATTGCGTGAACGCGCTGATCGCCTGAGCCGAAAAGGCGGGCCGGACAATACCCGTCTCACCTTCCCTAAACCTTCGACGCTGGGGCAATTCTATTGCCTTTTATAATCGTCCTCGATGCGGATGACATCATCCTCGCCGATATAGGCTCCGGTCTGGATT